>NZ_JAHCDO010000042.1:0-43232 GCF_050768835.1 Bacillus pfraonensis
AAATAATAATCATGATATGATTAAGAGAAGTTTATATTACTGGGGAAGGCTATACACATCCCAACTTCAAAAAGGAATGCCCTATAGTTCTCTTCATAAAACAATTACGATTAATTTATTAAACTTTGTCATGTTTCCAGAATATGAAGCATTCCATACAACAGGAATCTTATGGAATCAGCAACAACAGAAGGTATTGAGTAGTGATATCGAAGTTCATATCGTGGAAATTCCAAAACTTATGCAACAGTGGCGGAATGAACAAGTAAATCCCTGGGAAGATTCATTTGTCCGTTGGTTGTTATTACTTCCAGCGAATGAAGATGAACAATTAACCCAAACATTGGAGGATATTGCGATGAACCAAGACCCTATTTTACAAAAGGCAATGAATAAATGGGAACGTATGAGTCAAGATTCTTCTTTCCGACAAGCGTATGAAGCAAGGGAGAAAGCGTTGATGGATGAAGCGGCGAAGTTTGCCCATGCTCGTAATGAAGGAAAAAAAGAAGGCATCCAAGAAGGCGTTCAGCAAGGGAAAATACAAATGATTAAAGGTATGCATGAACTTGGTGTACCAATCGAAACAATTGCAAAAGCAAGTAAATTAAGTATAGAAGAAGTTGAACATATTTTGAGAGAAAATTCATAATAAAAAACTAAGAAAGCAAAAGAGCCACAATCCCCAATGGCTGGGATTGTGGCTCTTTCAAGATGCAAGAAGAAGACATAAGAGAAAAGATCAGTGACAAGATATTTATACATAGAAGAGACTTGTCACTGTTACGTTCTCTTTAAGAGTATAGCATAAAAGGGTTCTGGTGCAAAAACTTCAGGATAATTATAATAAATCTATAAAACTTGGTTCTGGTGCAAAAATCATTTGATAGAGGCATAGAAACCTGCATAGACTGTTCAATGGTAGATTATGATGCAATTCCAAATCATTTATGTATGAATCTAACGGTTCTGGTGCGAAAACTTCAAGCTAATTGCAAGTAATCTCTAAATCTTGGACATACTGATACTAGTACTCTAAAAAAGGTGCGTGATCAGTATGGAAAAGTGAAATTTATTCAAGTGGAAGCATTATCACTATGATATTATTTTGCAAACAGTAAGATGGTACCTACGGTACAACTTGAGCTTTCGTGATTTGGTGGAAATGATGGAGGAACGGGGCTTATCCGTTGCTCATACAACGATTATGCCGTGGGTTCATCAGTATGGTCCTGAATTAGACAAAAGAATCCGTCGTCATCTCAAGCAAACCAATGACTCTTGGAGAGTCGATGAAACATATATCAAAGTAAAAAGTCAATGGATTTACCTGTATCGTGCTGTCGATTCGAAAGGAAATACCATCGATTTTTACTTAAGCAAAACAAGAAACCACAAGGCTGCAAAGCGATTCTTCAAGAAAGCTTTGCAGTCTTTTCATATTTCTAAACCTCGCGTGATAACAGTAGATAAGAATCCTGCTTACCCTGTAGCAATTCAAGCGTTGAAAAAAGAGAAACATATGCCTGAAGGCATAAAAATTAGGCAAGTTAGATATCTCAATAATATAGTGGAACAAGATCATCGTTTTATTAAGAAACGTGTGCGTTCTATGTTGGGATTCAAGTCATTTAAAACAGCAATCTCTATATTGAGTGGTGTGGAAGCCATGCATATGATAAAAAAGGGACAGATTGATTTAGAAAATCAGTCTGTCCAAAATCAAAAAGAGTTCATTCACCAAATGTTTGGACTTATAGCATAAGATACGATTCCGTTAGGAATCTACTATTCTCGATGTCATTCTTCATATATTTTGCACCAGAACCCATTTTTTTAATATAGAGATGAATAGGGTTAATCCCTTTTTATATCATAAATAAATACATACATTTCAAGATTTTACTAATTTTGATTCTGAAAAAATAATTATTTATAAAAAACAAAATTATATATTGATTTTGTTTTTTATTTTGAGTAAAATTCAAAAGAATTAATTAGGACAGTGATAGTTTAGTAGTTTAATTGAAATCCTTTTTTTAGGAAGGGGATGTAGAGTCTAGTAGACTTGGAGTGTAGGGAATATCTGTAAATTCATATGCAAAGGGAGAGTAAAGTAAGTGACAGCATTGAAGAAATTATCAGCTTTTGTGAAAGGTAGCATTGTTTTATTATGTGTAGCATGTATGTATTTTGCTATACCAACTGCACATGCAAGTGCGGAGACAGTTAAGATTTATCTTGATCCAGGTCATGGTGGAACGGATACAGGAGCGATTGGAAATGGTTTACGAGAAAAAGACTTAACATTAGATATTGCAACACGTATTCGTAACATTTTAAATGCAGAATATACAGGGCATGAAATTAGAATGAGTCGTACGAGTGATGTATACCCTACGTTAACGCAGCGAACAACTGATGCAAATAATTGGGGAGCAGACTTTTTCTTATCTGTACATATTAATAGTGGTGGTGGCACTGGTTATGAAGATTATAGTTATCCAAATGCAGGAGCACCAACTACGACTTACCAAAATATAATTCATCAAGAAATTATGAAAACAACTGCCCTTTATGATAGAGGAGTTAAAACGAATAATTTCCATGTGTTAAGAGAAACGAATATGCCAGCAGTATTAACTGAAAATGGGTTTATTGATCGAGCAGAAGATGCTCAAAAATTAGGTAATGCAACATTTAGAGAACAACTTGCAAGAGGACATGTAAATGGTTTAGTAAAGGCATTTGGGTTACAGAAGAAAACATTCTTAATTCGTGTGAAAGCAGAAGAATTATATTATTATAATCAACCTGATTGGAATGCAAAGGCTGGTACTGTGAAACAAGGTGATGTATTCACTGTTGTGGAAACGTTAACTGTAAATGGTTCAAAAATGTATAAGCTGAAATCAGGAAACTATATAACTGCTAATCCTTTATATGTTGAGGTTTTACAGTAAAGATTTAATTGAAAAGAGACAATGATGAGTTAATTCATCATTGTCTCTTTTATTTTTCCTCTTACGAATGTAAACTAATATTCAAAAGTTTACTTTCATTATTACAGGATGTTCATTAACATTTCAAAAATAATTAAAATATATGTACGACTAAAGTATAAATAAAACCATTAAGCTTTGCTAAAACTACGTAATAGAGATTTTTCAAATTTACATACACTCTAGATAATTAAGATGAAGCATCCAAAACGGGTGTTTTTTTCTTTGTTATATAAAATTTATATAATAAACGTGAAATTGAACAAAGTGGACAATTGAAAATATAATACCTCGTAGCCAAAATGTTTTAAACAAACGTTTGTTTAATTTTCCCACAATTGATTTCTTCATCATATAAGTAAAAAAGGGATAAGAACACTTTTTTAGTGCATTATCTCTTTTTTAATATGCACTTCATATCCCAAATTTACCACATATTTCAATGGGACTTACAGATTGCTCTTCTAAAAAATTATAACTTATATTTTGTAAAAAGGGTTGTGTTGCAAAGATTTCTAAACTGAGATAACCTGTAGAAAAAGTGTGAGCAGGAGAATGATATATGGGGTATTTTAAAGGAAAACAGTTTAAAAAGGATATTATTTTGGTAGCCGTCGGCTACTATTGTCGTTTTTCTTTAAGTTATTGCGATGTGTCTGAAATCCTGAAAGAACGTGGTATTTCAGTTCACCCAACAACCATCATGCGATGGGTTCATGAATATGGCAATCTCATCTATCAAAATTGGAAAGTGAAAAATAAATCTGCATGCTTATCTTGGCATTTGGATGAGACTTATATCAAAGTTAAGGGAGAATGGCGTTATCTCTATCGTGCAATTAATAAAGATGGACACACATTGGATATTCAACTTCGTAAAAAGCGGAATCATCAGGCTGCCTATGCCTTCATGAAAAGATTAGTAAAACATTTTGGAGAACCTACGGTTCTCACTACAGACAAAGCGCCAGCATTACTTTGCGCATTTAACAAATTAAGAAAACAAGGATTTTATCAAACTACCATCCATTGTACAATCAAGCATTTAAACAATCTTACTGAACAGGATCATAGGCATGTAAAAAGACGTTTTGCCAAATCTGCAGGATTTCAAAATCTTCGCCATGCTTCACGTACCTTGAAAGGCATTGAAACCGTTCATGCTCTATATAAACGAAAACGAAGTTTGCAACAACCAAACTTCGTTTTTTCGACGTACAATGAATTACAACAATTACTAACGATTGCATAAAATCCATCTGCAATCATACCAACTTTTTATCTGTTAAGAAACTTTGCAACAGAACCCTAGATTACTACATCGCTAATAAATTAAATGAACGTGAACAGCATACCCTAAACGACATAATTTCCGACAGTAAATAATTTTAACTTGCTAATAGAAAATCAGCCCTACATATGTAGGGCTTTTTATATACTTACTCACAAGTAGAAAAGTATATTTTTCTACTCTTGCGTAGTTTACCAGAACCTCCACCAAGGCTTTTTCTCCTCTTTTGCAGCAGCAACCTCATCCCGAAACTCCTGCATCATTCTCTTCGCTTCCTGCATCTCACGCAAAGTTTTCATTAGATTCTCATCCCGTGCTTCTAATCGTTTTTCCACTCGTTCATTGTGCGCTTCTATGCTTGCTTTGATTTCCTCGTTACTTTGCTTCGCTTGCTCACTCAATCGCTTTTCCATTGCTAACATACTCTGATTCATTTCTTTCGCCATAACACTATATTGTTGCTGCAATTGCTGTTTAATGTGGAATGGGACTAAGTCCGTTTCCTCAGGCTCTTCTTTAATCAGATCCGGATTAACTTTTTCTATTTGCTGCGCAATCATCTTCGCAGCCTTTTCTAACGTCATACCGTCATGCTTACTAAGCTCAATTAATTTCTCAATAACCATAATGTCACTGTCTGTGTATTGGCGTCTACCACGATTATCTTTCTTTACTGTAAATCCTTCTCGTTGTAACACTTCCATATACTTTCTTAACGTACTATCACTTATTCCTAGCCTTTTGTATACTTCACTAGAGGAATAAACAATCCCATCCGTCATAGCGTCACAACACCTCCTAGTGACAGTATTCCATGATGATTGATAAATTCCTGCAAAGAAAAAACCCTGTATAAACAGGGTTTTTTCTTAATTATTTAAATTGCCAATTTACCACATAGTTCCACGGACTATCTTGGCTATATGGCATTACACCAATACGTAAATAATAAGTTTTACTAGGGTTAATGCTTACTGTCTTTGGTGTTTCAGACATTGTCCATGAACCTAAAAGTCTACCAGACGCACTATCTTCATAAATAGAAATTTTAGTAGCTGAATGTCCCCATAAATCCACAGAAAGTGATTTTTGACTTAGGCTCGCAGCTTTTACTGGAATTAAATGATAAGCACTAATAGAATAAAGTGTTCCGTTAGTTTGTCCGTTACCTACATTAACTGATGCCATGGAATTGGATGAAATCTTTTTATCAACTACCTGAGATTGTTCAGCTGCAAGTGCTCCTCCGGCTCCAGATAAAGCAATTCCAGTTGCTAAAGCTCCAATTGCTAGTTTTTTAAACATAAAAAATCCCCCTTTTTATATTTTTATAACTTGCATCTTTATCATAATATAAGCTTCCATTTATGTAAATATATAACATTTTTAGAAATATAAATCCAATTATTGCAAATTTTTAGTTAAGATATGATGTTTGATAATAAAGATATATGGTTATTGTCACATCTTGAATACTGCAATAAAAAAAGCCCTACAACTGTAGGACTAAATTGCTTTAGCTATCTCAACAAGTAAACGCATAAACAACGGAATCATCTGCACCACTATATAGCCAATTCCTGCGCGACTTATTAATGAAAACCCTCGTTCCTGGCTACCAACCATAATAAACAATCCTCCGCATAACGCCACAACGGATGCAATAGGATATGACACTGCTTTAATTAAAAAGATAACTGGCTCAAATGCATTTACAATACGGTTATACAGTTGACCATCTATATAATTCTTTATCTTCCCATCATTTCATTGAACATCTTTGAATACTTCATTAACATCTGTTCCAGGTTCAGCAGCAAACCCATGAGTAATATCTATAAAATTGCTGAATATAATAGCACTACCGATTACTAATGATACTCGCACCGCGACAGGTGCGTATTTTTTTGCTTTCTTTTTGAACAAGCTCCACTTTTTCTTCGTGATCAGTCCAAATACCCAGAGCAATCCCAAATAAATACACAGCCTTTTCAACCTTATCCAAGTTCCCCTCGAACCCAGTCACTCCAAAGACCGATAAAATTAATCCAAAGCATGAAAAAAGCGCAACCCATGTTTTCCAGTTGCGCAAACGTTTTAAAATATTTTCTTTTGTAAGCGGCATATATTAAACACCTCCTTTCAAGAGCAATCCAATAAGTGCTGTTACTATTGCACCAATGATAATCCGGAGAATCCAGGTTGTATTGGCGCTGATTTTATCTAACTGTTTGTTAATATTGATAATGTCTTTTTCATTGCCTAAGGTGCGAGACTCTAAGTTTCGAATGTCATTCTTTATATCTTTCTGATCTAATTTAATCTGTTGGATCTCTTGCTTTAAATCTTGGATTTCTTGCATCATTTCACTCCTTTCAAAATAAAAAGAGAGACAGTTGTCTCTCTTATGTTTAAAAATCATATTAAATTTGAATTTCTTGTTCTTGATTTGTCCATACATCTTGGAAAACATCTTTACAACTGACAGGTAATTTATCTTCATCCCAAATCAAGCTTCCCATATTTAATGTTGCCTTCACTTTAGGATTATTACGATATAGAAATACATCCCCTTCTTTAAACTCCCCATTGCTATAACCAACTAAAATTTCATGTAGTTTCATACTAAAATCCCCCTTTTCAATCCTCCACTTGAGTATATATCAATTTATTAATTAATTGAATATTCTGTATATATTTCTCAACTTGCATATTCAACTTTTTTATATAATTACGACCTCCTTTTCAAAATAAAAAGAGAAGCATTTCTGCTCCTCTTAATCTATGCTATGAATTGAATTCAAAGCCGTATTTTGTTAAATCCCTTTGCTCTCTTCGTCACCATTTTCTGCTTCTTCATAAATAATAGGTGGTTCAAAAGGTTCTGGTGCAAATAATATGTAGATTAGAAATAGCAGTGTAGACTCCTAATGGAATCTACTACTATGCGGTGAGACCGAAGAGTTGATTGATTAACTTAATTTGTTTTTTGACAGACTTCTCCCCTTGCAAAGTCTGTCTGATTGAAAAGATTTCAATCCTAACATGATACGCACTCGCTTCTTGATAAAGCGATGATCTTGCTCGATTATGTTATTCAGATATTTTATTCGTCTTATTCGGATGTCAGCGAGCGTCCGTTGTTCTTTCTTCAAATGTTCTATAGCGATAGGATAAGCTGGATTTTTATCAACGGTCACAACACGAGGTTTAGAAACATGAAAAGACTGCAAAGCTTTCTTAAAAAAGCGCTTTGCAGCCTTATGATCTCTTGTTTTACTGAAGATAAAGTCAATGGTGTTTCCTTCGGAATCAACAGCTCGATATAAGTACATCCACTTTCCTTTGACTTTAATATACGTTTCGTCTACTCGCCAAGAATCATTCGTTTTCTTAAGGTGACGACGAACTCTCTTATCTAGCTCAGGACCATATTGGTGAACCCAACGCATAATCGTTGTATGAGCAATGGATAAGCCCCGTTCCTCCATCATTTCGACTAAATCACGAAAACTGAGGTTGTACCGCAGGTACCATCTTACCGTTAATAAGATAACATCAGGCTGATAATGCTTCCATTTAAACAAATTTTCCTTTTCCATACCGAGCACACACCTTTTTTAGAGTAATACTATCAGTATGTCCAAGTTTAGGAGATTACTTGCAAGAGATTTAAAGTTTTTGCACCAGAACCTATCAAAGAGCAAGATTAGTTCAGGCTGATAATATTTCCATTTAAATAAATTGTCGTTTTCCATACCGAGCACACTCCTTTTTTAGAATCATAGTATCAGTATGTCCAACATTTAGAGATTACTCACAACTATCTTGAAGTTTTTGCACCAGAACCCAAGATTTTATACAGTTTTTCGGCTAATTTAGTAACAAACGGGAACCTGAAAACCCGCACCAGGATAGGAATGTATAAAAAAATAAATAGAGTCATAGAAAGGGAAGAAGATGGATTCCTTGTGAGAGTAGGGATCCGCCTTGTCTTCGCTACCAATAATGTTACGTTATGTTAACCGATCGTGTATACGCTACACATTCAAAAATCCAAATGAATTGTTTTGGATAAATGGTACAATGAGGAAAAAGGAGGTCTATGATGAAAGGAAGGTATTTTGGAAATCTATTTCTCTGTTTTGTAATTGTTATTGGGGTATCAGCTTGTCAAAAATACAACGGTGAATATGTACAATGGGGCGACACTGCAAAAAGCGTTGACATAGATAAGCTGGAAAGAAACGATATACCATATAAAATCAAGGACAATAAAGTTTATATTCCTGAAGATGCGTTTGATAAAGCAACATATTGTTGTACATAAGGAATGCTGTGAACCTCTTCTTTTTATAAGAAGAGGTTTGCTATAAAAGTCATTAATGGGAGCTAAAACATGAATTTTACAAAGAAAGAAATTAAGAAAACCAAACGAAAATCGTTAATTGTATTATTTTGTATAATTGGTTTGTTCGTATACGGAGTGTATTGGGCGTTTTTCAGTATGGATCGACTACCCACAGGTGAAAAGATTGCTGAAAAACAGTCTCCTGATGGAACATATACATTTAAAGCTTACGTAACAAACGGCGGAGCGACAACGAGTTTTGCTGTTAGAGGAGAGTTAGTATTTAATCATCGTAAATATTTCAAGACAAAGAATGTGTATTGGAATTACCGAGAGAATACGGCAAAGATTGTCTGGAAAGACAATGATACAGTAATCATTAACGGACATACATTAAATGTTCCTGAAGAGACATATGATTTCAGAAACGATTAACTATAGTTTTTTTTGTAGGCTTATAGATACATTGACTGCCGCTAACGAAAATTATGTAAGTTAAAAGTCCCTTCAGTTTTTCTTCTGAAAGGACTTTTCTAGGTTTCTAAACACATTGAATTCCAATAATGTCATGCTATGTAAACCTTACATAAAAGGTATAAGTATATATACTTATACCTTTAAATTTAACAATAAAGAAAGTTTTTAATCTAAGCTATACGTTTGTAACGATCGAACTGAATTAGAACAATCAATAGTGGTGTCATCGAAGTATTCTTTGTATAAATCAACTTTTTTGTAGCTCGAATAATATCTATTCTTAATTGTTTTACTATGCCCACTAAAATTTTTGTCATAGTAAAGAACAACAGCAGATCGTGGAGGTATTATTACAGATGATATTTTATCATTTACATCAAAAAATCCTAAATCTTCTATCCATTGATCAGGATACATAGTGAAAAGTAAATTATTAAAGTTACGATCATCATAAAACTCAAATGAAGAATCTTGTACACCTATCTCCTTAGATAATTTTTTTTCACCTTGTTTAGTAGAAATCCCAGGAGCTTTATGATCTACTTTACTTTTTTCCATCTCAACCTTACCTGATTGGGGATTCGCAGCACTTGCTTGTTCACTAAAACCAAAAAAGAAGCCACCACCTAAAACTAGTGATGTAATCGTCAAACTTTGTAATACTTTTTTCACTTTCAAAACACCTCCTATTTTTTTGAACAAGCTCATTTTACAACGTTACTCTTTCTCTAAACTTTCATTTACCTTAAATAAATCTTACAAAAATTTTGTAAAACAACGAACAAAAACCTAAATTGAACACCTTGCTTTGTTTAAAAATTAAAACATAGTTAGAAGAGCACAAGAGGTTTTTGGGCCCAACTGGCGCTTGGGGCTAGGCAAAGCCTAGAAAAACAGTGGGGACAACAAACAAATCTTCATGTACCTACCAGTTTTCTTAAAAAAGGCTGTTTTCTAATAGATTGTTGTTTTCTTGTCCCTAATTTGAAACGGTTGATATAATAATTTTAGAGTATGTTACAACCAAACAAGTTCTTATTTCAATGCATCATAAGGCAAATAACTTCTGAGATGTTAAGAGAAGATTAACCTTAAAAAGGAGAATGGATTTGAAATTTATTGAATTTGGAATAGGCAATACATGGTTAGGTTCCGTTGCAAAGTTTTGAGAACTTATAAAAATGTAGAATTAAAATACAATTATTTTAGAATAAACGTTGGATACTATTCAAAAGAATGTATGATATATTCAATATTTTGCGATGTTTTTAAAGTTTGCAACAGAACCCATTTGCTTATATAAAGAATTACATTATAAAATAGTAAGAAGAACAGAAAGACAGGGAGAGGAAACCCATGTCCACAAAATTAGTAAATTTACGGATTGATTTCGCTTTTAAACAGTTATTTGGAACGAAGGGAAATGAAGAAATTTTAACTGGATTTCTAAACGCCATCCTAGAGGAATCTTTAGATGCACCTATTGTATCTCTACAACTAGAAGATCCACATCTTCATAAATCTTATGAAGATGATAAGTTATCCATATTAGACTTATTAGCAACACTAGATAATGGGACGCAAGTAAATATAGAAATTCAGCTTCGGAATACACATGATATGGTCAAGCGATCTCTATATTATTGGAGTAAACTCTATACGTCCCAAATGCAAGAAGGGATGCCGTATCGTTCACTTCGGAAAACAATTACCATTAATTTATTAGATTTTATATTATTCTCCCAAGATGATTCATTTCACACCATAGGACAATTATGGAATCCTAAAAAGCAACAGATACTAAGTGATGATATTGAAATTCATTTTGTAGAAATTCCAAAATTGGTCAAACAATGGCGTGAAGAAAAAGTAAATCCATGGGAAAATGCATTTGTTCGTTGGATGTTGTTACTGCCAGCACATGAAGATGAACATTTAACTCAAACATTGGAGGAGATTGCAATGAATCAAGATCCAATTTTACAAAAAGCAATAAATAAATGGGAAAATATGAGCCATGACTCCTCTTTCCGAACAGCTTACGAGGCTCGTGAGAAGCTACTTCTTGATGAACAAGCTAAATTGGCTCACGCTCGTGAAGAAGGCTTAGAGGAAGGTTTAGAAAAAGGGATTCAAAAAGGGCGAGAAGAAGGCATTGAACAGGGAAAAATCCAATTAATTCGTGGTATGCATAAGAATGGTATGCCGTTAGGAGACATTGCAAAATTCACTGGTCTAAGTACAGAAGAGATACGAAAATTACTATTATAATTACATGTCATTACAAAAGCTTTGCGGTATTTTCCGCAAAGCTTTTTATACTGCATGTTCGCATAGCTTATATTGGAGGGAGATAGAATGAACTTTATTGCTCACATCCGCGAAAGTGACAAACAGGTACAAACTGTCGAAGAGCATTTATTAGGGGTAAAAAAATTAGCTGAAACCTATGGAGAAAAAATTGGTATAAAACATTTAGCTGGTTTAGCAGGGTTCTGTTGCAAAGTTTGAAAAAAACATAAACAGGTTGGTAAATGAGGAGCAATGTTTAAGAAGTAGCTAATAATTGTTGAAGTTCATTGTACGTTGAAAAGGCGGAGTCTCTTTGAAGACTTCGCCTTTGTTTATATAGGGCATGAATAGTCTCGATACCTTTTATCGTACGTGAAGCATGACGAAGATTTTGAAATCCTGCGGATTTGGCAAAACGTCTCTTTACATGCCTATGATCCTGCTCTATGAGATTATTAAAATGTTTGATTGTACGATGGATTGTAGTCTGATAAAACCCTTGTTTTCTTAATTTGTTAAATGCGCAAAGTAATGCCGGCGCTTTGTCTGTAGTGAGAACCGTAGGTTCTCCAAAATGTTTTACTAATCTTTTCATGAAGGCATAGGCAGCCTGATGATCCCGTTTTTTACGAAGTTGAATATCCAATGTGTGTCCATCTTTATTAATTGCACGATAGAGATAACGCCATTCTCCCTTAACTTTGATATAAGTCTCATCCAAATGCCAAGATAAGCGCGCAGATTTATTTTTCACTTTCCAAATTTGATAGATGAGATTGCCATATTCATGAACCCATCGCATGATAGTTGTTGGGTGAACTGAAATACCACGTTCTTTCAGGATTTCAGATACATCGCGATAACTTAAAGAAAAACGACAGTAGTAGCCGACAGCTACTAAAATAATATCTTTCTTGAACTGTTTCCCTTTAAAATATCGCATTTGTGATTCTCCTGGCTTCTTTTTTCTAGAGTGTATCCTCATTTAGAAAACTTTGCAACAGAACCTCTTAGTGAATCAAGAAATAAACAAGCAGCCAAACGCTTTTTCAAGAAAGCCTTGGCTGCTTCTCATATTTGTGAACCTCGCGTTATAACAGTAGACAAGAACCCAGCCTATCCTGTAGCAATTCAAGAATTAAAAGAAGAGAAACATATGCCTGAAGGCATACAAATAAGGCAAGTTAAATATCTCAATAATATAGTGGAACAAGACCACCGTTTCATTAAGAAACGTGTGCGTTCTATGTTAGGACTCAAGTCATATGAAACAGCCACTTCTATATTGAGTGGCGTTGAAACTATGCATATGATGAAAAAAGGACAACTTCACCCACAGGTGAAGTCTGCCCAAAATGAAGTTAGGTTCATACATAAATTGTTTGGAATTGCATCATAATCTGCTATTGAACAGACTATGTAGGTTTCCATGTCTCTATCAAATGATTTTTGCACCAGAACCAAAAACTTCCAGTTATAAAGACGTTACGAAGTCTAGCAGTCGTTTTCAAAACAGACAGACCAATCTAACTCGCTCGCAATTTGAAAAAAATCTCAGCAAGAGTGGTTGGAAATCAAATAGATCTAAAGATGGTAACGTAACTATAATGACTAAAAATGGTGCAAAATATGTAATAAGAAATAACGCAAAGTCAACAGGAAAACCATCAGCAGATTATACTCCAAGAGGAAAGAAAAAAATGACATTAAAAATTAGATTAGGAGGGTAGACATTGAATTTAGAAGCGTTATTTTTAAGAGACAAGGAAGAATTTGAAGGCTGGAATGAAAAACTAAATGAGATGTTTCATTTAGGATTTAACTTGCCATATCAAGTGTTTAAAAAAGGATATGGTAATTATATGTTTGAGGAATTTGATTTCTTAATGGAAGATGGTGGATGGGACGAAGTGAAGAAAATAGCTCAAATGACAAATGATTCATTTGTTGTCATGGGAGTATTGAATCCTCATCCTGTTAAATACTATTATAAAGAGTTCGGATATTACAATTGGTTGAAATTACCATTTCATTTGAGTGGTAATCAGTATATTGATGTATTAGATATGTATCCCGTAGATAGTCCGGCAGATTCTATTATGGATAATTCGTCAATGATTGTTTGGTTTTCACCTTCTATGGAATGGATTATTATTGGTGACAGAGAGTATGGAATTGGTATACTCACAATAAAAGATGGTAGTAAGTTAAAACATAATTTCACCTCTTCTGATGCATGGAAAGAGTTCGATGATGATGTTTTATCATGGATATCCTTAAACTTTGAGGATGAAAATATATATAAAGAGTTTATCCGAACTTTTTCTAAGAATTATAGTAACAATTCTCGCAAATGAGGTAAACGAGATAAAAGGTTCTACTGCAAAGTTCTTTTACATGTAGAATGTTTAAGAGGACATATCCGATTCTGTTGCAAAGCCTTTCAAATGATAAACAAAAGCCTGCATGTATGAGGAAATATTATGCGGCTACTAATAATTTCTCTAATTCATAATACACTGAAAAGGCGGGGTCTGTTTGAAGACTTCGCCTTTGTTTATAGGGGATGAGTGGTTTCAATTTCTTTCAAGGTACGTGAAGCATAATGAAGACTTTGAAATCCTGCAGATTTGGTAAAACGTCGTTTTACATGTAGGGGTACAGACCGCAAAACGGAAAAAAACCACGCTAAGCAAAAAATATAATAAGCTGCCTATATGGACAGCTCATTTACATAATTTTCGGTATAGTAAGTAAAAATTATTGTTTATTTAGTTTTAAACCTAAATTTTTGAAAAGCCATTTGATCCTATCTTCAGAAGCGGTATCACATGCTGTAAAGAGATGATCTGTCTCGTACCAGATAATTTCTTTAGGTAGATTTGCATTTGTATAAAAACTATTCGCTTGATCTCTTGATACAAATTCGTCATTATAAGCAAATTGAAAGAATAAAGATGCTGGTACCGCTTTGTCTATGTAGTGAATAGCATCTAAGGGTTCGAGTGCTGAAATAAATGAATGGAATTTTTCTTCTGATAACATATTTCGAATTAATACTGCTAGAGGGTGGTCACTTGTTTTATGCCACATAGATACACTTGAGAAACCTGCCATCAAAATATATGCTTTAATACGTTTTTCAACTCCTGCAAGGACACCTCCCCAAGTAGCACCTAAGCTATGCCCAATATACGCAATTTGTTTTGAATCAACATTATTAAAAGTAGATAGCAAATCTATTCCTCTTCTAATGTCGAGTATTGTTTGAATATATTTTTGAATATCAGTCATTGCTTCTACCATGTAATGCAATTCTCGCTCTGTAGAAGGGGTTTTTGGAGCTGTACCACGCACAAAAGGTGCATCAATTAAAAGAGAAAAGACACTATTTAAAGCTAATTTCTCAGCTTCTGGTAAAAAGGTTTTTCTATTACCTTGTCCTGGATGCATAAAGATAACTGCTGGTGAAGGAGTACTTGTTTTTGGAACCACTAAATAAGCAGGAACTGTCCCGCCACATGGACTTAAATAATTTATGTCTTTAACTGTATGGCTGTCATAAACAACAGATGAAACTTCTTGAAAGTCTAAAGCGAGGTTACGGTCATATTCGAGCATTAATGACAACTCCTTTTTGTAGAAAATTTTACCATACATAAAGACTAGATATATATAAATTGCAGTTTCTTTTTGCATATCCTATTCATGTGAGGTTAACATAACGTAACATTATCAGTAGCGAAGACAAGGCGGTTCCCTACTCTCATAAGGAATCTGACTTTTTCCCTTTCTATCAAATGATTTTTGCACCAGAACCTGTTTTTTTGAGCTAAATTCTCATAAATAACTGTATAAAAGTAAAGTTCTTGTTTTGGGCATTTAATTTCGTTAGGCTGATGGCTATGGGGCGCGACCCTTACTTAATATTTTTTTGTAAAATCATGTACTTTTTGATTAGATTTTATAGTATTCATTATAAATTAAAGATACGTTTCTATTAGAAACTCTCCTTATAAAGACTGTACTCCCATGGAGGAGTCTCAACCTTTTTCAGAGCACTCACTCTAATGTGAGTGCATTTTTTTGGCAGACAAGGACTGGAACGCTTCGGGTCTGTTGCAAAGTTTTAAACGCCCCCAAAATATAGAATGAAAATACAATTGTTCCGAATAAACATTATAAAATATACAAGAACATGTATCGTATACTCATTATTTTGGGTTATTTTTCAACTTTGCAACAGAACCCCTATGCCCAAACCTTAGAAAATACTTGGTTATTTCCTTCTCGAAAAGGAAATCAACCCATTAGTAAAATCCAGGCTTATCAACAACTGCAAAAAGCCGGAGATTTTGCCGGTGTAGAATCCATTGGAACCCACACTATGCGTAAAACTTTTGGTTATTGGTTCTATAAACAAAAGATGTCGCTATGTTGCAAGAAATATTGAATCACAGCACACCACAAGTTACACTCAAATATATTGGAATCAATAAAGAAGAAAAAGATAATATTCTTGATACATTTCAAATTTAATTAACAAATATATTTATAATTTATTAAGGAGTATACATATATGAAAAAAAGAAAAAAGATACTTATTACTTTAATTTTATTTTTCATACTTTCCATTATTTTTTGGCTTATAGTTAGGATTTCACTAATTCATCTTTTGATATTCTCACTGATTCTCTTTACTCTAACAATATATACATCTATAAATGATTGGAAAAAGAATCGTAATGATAGCATTTGGTCAATTGTAGCCTCTGTATTTATTTTATTATGTATTATCACTCAATTATATATTCTATATCCTGTCAGTTAACATAAACTTCCTTATCAGTAGTTAATCTATCTAGAAAAAACCCCTTCAGTTTACTTGCTGAAGGGGTTTCGTATTTACATAATTGTCGTTATCAGAAGTACTTTATATCCGAAATCCCCCATGATATAAACACTTTGTGCATGATCTATTCTTTATACGAAATTTCATACATTCCTGTAATCTAAAACACGACAGATAACTGTCGTTTTAATTGAAAATAACACCTATTACCCTACTATAAAATCAAGATAGGATTTATCGTCACCAAATTGTTCATTTAAAATCAAATCCTCTGAAATCACATAAGTTCCAAATAAATCACCCTTTTTGATTTCAAAATAACATGTCTTTCTTGTAATTGGACTTGTTTTCTTTTTTATATTCTCTCTAGTGATTTCTATCCAATTTATATTATTTTGATTTTTGTCTTGTTGAATTACTTTTGTTGCCCATATTGTTTTATCATTTTTAATTATAATAACGATATTATTTTGATGCAGTTTGCCAGGATTAACATGAGCCATAATTGCATCTGCGTATTGAGCAATAAAACCTCCGATACATTCTACATTTCGTTGATTAATGATTTCCTTGATCATATCTATTTCCCCCTTTAATTTAGAAAAACAGCAAACCCCTCCTTGTTCCTAGAAGGGTACATCTATATAATGCATATGACTTATCTCTTATTGTTTTTAAAATCCAATTCTAAAATAGACTCAAACTTATCATCAATTGCATTTATCTTTTCAACTTTCAACAACAATGGAGTAATTAAGTAAAAACCACTTATCAATGCAATTGGAAGTAAAATCAAAGTTTCAATCACATCTATCCTTCCATCCAAATAATACATAGGTATAAATAATGTCATACCTAAAATAAGAACTAACAAACCTGTTTGAATAATACTTTTCATATTCACTTCTCCTTTTTCTTTATTGTATCATCCAAAATAAGCAATTTGTTATAAAATTTGGATGTATATTCCATACATGACGGGTTCACATAACGCATCATTATCGGTACTGAAAAAGGATCTTCGATTGAAGATCCTTTTGTGCTGCTTATTGAACAATCGCGCCCAATTCTTGAATATCACTATTTTGAAATCCAAAGGTTAAATGGCAGAATGTCCGCAGTTTATTTTTTTCTTTTTTAATCTCTTTACAAGAGTTAAATAAACAAAAATGCTTAATATCATTAAGATAAAAGTAACATTTTGTGCTATGCCAACCATATCCCCCCAGCTTCTTGTACCATTTACAAATAACTGCAATATTAGGCCTGAAAGTAAAATGAGTAATACATACGGTGTTTTTTTTAATAAAAATCCAACAATTCCACCAAAGATACCACCGACAGTTGATCCTCCGTACCAAGATACAAATATAATTACCATTTCTTTAAATGATAATTGTATTTGTACATCTGTATAAAAATTGCTAATCACGAAATAAAACGAAATTGCAGTTAATGTATAAATGGTACCAAGTAATGCAGCACCTTTAATGTCTTTAGCAAATAAATACCCAATAAGCATGGCATATATAAACCACATCGGTAAGGAATTAATCATTACTGCAAGATAGGATATAAAGAATTTAATAACTGTTACACCATCACCTAAATATGGTAGATTATCAGAAACAACAGATAAATAAGCAACAACTAAACCTAAGATGAGTGTAAAAATAATAAATCTTTTCCAATCTATTCTATTTTCATGACTCTTTTCCAAAAAATCTTCTCCTATTCCGTTGTACTACTATTAATAATTCCAATTATTTCAAAACAATATCATTTTCACAATACGTTATTCCAGAATTTGGCCCTTTAGTTAAAGAAGATCCGAAAGGATTGAATGCATACTCTATACGGCTCTGTTGCAAAGTTTTGTTAAGGTTAAGTGGTGCCAACAAAAAGTTGTACATTTTATGCGATTGTTAGTAGCTCCTGTAATTCATTGTATGTCGAAAAACCGAAGTCTGAGCCAAGACTTCGGTTTCGTTTATATAAAGCATGAATGGTTTCGATGCCTTTCAAGGTACGGGAAGCGTGACGAAGATTTTGAAATCCTGCGGATTTGGAAAAACGTCGCTTCACATGCCTATGGTCCTGTTCAATGAGATTATTCAAATGCTTGATTGTACAATGAGTTGTATGTATATAAAAGCCTTGTTCTCTTAATTTGTTAAATGCACAAAGTAATACTGGTGCTTTGTCTGTAGTGAGAACCGCTGGTTCTCCAAACGTTTTGACCAACCTTTTCATAAAAGCATAGGCAGACTGATGATTCCGTTTTTTACGAAGTTGAATATCCAATGTGTGCCCGTCTTTATCAATTGCACGATATAAATAACACCATTTTCCTTTGACTTTTATATAGGTTTCATCTAGTTTCCAAGATGATTGAACGTTTTTATTTTTCTTCTTCCAAATTTGATGGATAAGATTTCCATATTCATGAACCCAGCGCATGATGGTTGTTGGGTGAACCGAAACACCACGTTCTTTCAAGATTTCAGATACATCACGATAGCTTAAAGAAAAACGACAATAGTAGCCCACGGCTACCAAAATAATATCCTTTTTAAACTGTTTTCCTTTAAAATACCCCATATATCATTCTCCTGCTCACACTTTTTCTACAGGTTATCTCAGTTTAGAAATCTTTGCAACAGAACCAATTCAGGTCCATATTGATGCACCCAGCGCATAATAGTGGTGTGAGCAATAGACAAACCTCGTTCCTCCATCATTTCCACCAAATCACGAAAACTTAGGTTGTACCGTAGGTACCATCTTACCGTTAATAAGATAATATCAGGTTGATAACGCTTCTATTTGAACAAATTTTCCTTTTTCATACCGATCACACACCTTTTTTAGAATAATAGTATCAGTATGTCCAAGATTTAGAGATTATTTGCAATTTCCCTGAAGTTTTTGCACCAGAACCTGTTTTTTTGAGCTAAATTCTCATAAATAACTGTATAAAAGTAAAGTTCTTGTTTTGGGCATTTAATTTCGTTAGGCTGATGGCTATGGGGCGCGACCCTTACTTAATATTTTTTTGTAAAATCATGTACTTTTTGATTAGATTTTGTAGTATTCATTATAAATTAAAGATACGTTTCTAGTAGAAACTCTCCTAATAAAGACTGTACTCCCATGGAGGAGTCTCAACCTTTTTCAGAGCACTCACTCTAATGTGAGTGCATTTTTTTTGCAGACAAGGACTGGAACGCTTCTATCAACATCCAGCAAGGAGAGCGATTAGGGGGTCTGTTGCAAAGTTTTAAACGCCCCCAAAAATATAGAATGAAAATACAATTGTTCCGAATAAACATTATAAAATATACAAGAACATGTATAGTATACTCATTATTTCGGGTTATTTTTCAACTTTGCAATAGAACCAGAAAAATGGCCCCTTGTATTCATTCGGGCACATAGAAAATGCCCTCAATAATATGTTTGACTGGCGTGATGATTTTGATTTATTCCCTGACCTTTTATCTGAACTGGGATTCACTTGGGAAGATTTACGTGAGTGGATTTTAACTTTAGAAACTGGTTATAGCAAATATGGAAGAAAATTATGCATAACTGATAATTAAAGAGAGTGTGTACTTCATGGACAATTACCTAAAAAAGAAGCAACAAAGGGGAAAATTGGAAAAATTTCAATCGTACAATTAAGGGTCAAAGTTATTTTCAGTGTTCTTCCTTTCAGTGGAAAAATATCGTATTCAAAAATTATAACAAAGTTAAACGAAAAGAAATGAATATAGAACAACTTATTACTCTGATGCAAAGGGAAGGCATACAATTTACTCAACATCCTTCGTTGGTAGCATATCCAATAATTGAGTTTATAAAGTATATCGCAAAAATTTGTAATGAGACAATTGAAATAGAACCCTGTTGATATTAACAGGACTCTTCACTATTTACTTTCTTTACGTCTTATTTAAAAAAGACTACCGCTAGGATAAAATTAAAGTTATACAATTCAGAAAAAAAGAAAGGGAGAGAAGATTGAACACAAATTCCAACACAGCAATTAGAATCGAAGACATTTACCAAGAAATATTAGATGGTAAACGTAGAAATTTCCCTCAATACACTTGGAGTGAAGATGTAGATAGGGAATTAGCAAAACGTATTACTAGATATTTACTTGAAGTAGTTTTAGATTGGAACACTGAACAGATTATTAATGGCTGGACTACAGATTTAATTGTTAAATATAAATTGAGTGGCATGTTTAGTATTGTCTATAATGGAAACTTAAATCGCATCTTGCATGATGCATATCCAGATCGTTTTAAAGAATGGCAACTTAGAGTGGCGCCTAATGGATACTGGACAGCAGAAAATTCCTTAGAAGCGCTAAAATGGACTATTGAGGTAAAAGAGCAATTATCAGATGAGGAGTTAATTACAATATATGATAAAAGTTGGTTACGACATCATAAACTCGGAACTCCTTTAAAAGTTTTTTGGAATGAAAGCCCCTTTCATATGTTGGATGCCTTATATCCTGGTAAGTTTAAAGCATGGCAAATGAGAAAAACGCCTAGAGGTTTTTGGACAAAAGAAACTGCTTTAGACCTATTAAAATGGACTATCGAAGTAAAGGAACAGTTAACTGATGAACACCTAAAACAAGTCTATGAAATAAAGTGGTTAAAAAAACACAATTTAGCTACACCATTAAAAGAATTCTGGCATACACAACCTTTTACAATGCTAAATGATTTGTATCCAGAAAAGTTTAAACCATGGGAATTTAGTAAAACTCCTAATGGATATTGGACACAAGAAAACGCCCTGGAAGCATTGCGTTGGACAATAGAAGAAAAAGAAAAATTATCAGATCAAGAGTTGAAAGAAGTTTACAATTATGATTGGTTAAAACAAATGGGTTTAAGAACACCTTTAGTGAAATTTTGGAATAACAATGCTTATAAAATGCTAAATACATTATATCCAAATCGGTATTCAAAAGAGATGTTGGTTTTCTTACAACCGATGAAATAAGTTTAATGTAGAATTCTTCCATCCTATATAGTGCATGAATTGGAGCTTTTTTGCTCTTCTATATGATTTTGGTTTTGAATATTTAATATTATACTTTCATTAAAGTACGTGAAATTATTAATTCTGTCATATTTCTACAAGCCAACAAGCTATCAACTCTTAATTTATTAAACTTCATTTCATTGCTTACTAAATCAAATAAAGCCTAAATCCTTTGTATATCAATGGATTTAGGCTTTTTATTTTAAAGGAATACCTATTGCAACAAGTTGCCATTAGGCTAGTGTATCAGCAACTTGTAGCTATTACTATGAATGCTACTTTCCACAAAATTATTACATATTTTTTTAGATTTACTTTATATTATTCTATGCAATAAGTTGTTCTAAATTCCAATTATTTAAGTTGTTTTAAAAACTTGAACTTTTGGACAAGATAGTTATAAAAATGGATTGATTGAGGTGAATAATATGAACTGGTTTGATTTAGGAAAACCGAGAAGTAAATTCGCTAAGTTTTTAGATCGTCATCATCTAACGCAAAAAGAAGTTTCAGAGGCTAGTGGATTAAGTAAAGCAACTATTAGTCGTTTGTGTAAAGGTAATGCCTTTCATCCTTCATTTAAAAACGGTAAAATAATTATTTCCACATTAAAGAAACTTACCAATAAAGATGTTGATTACAGTGATTTTTGGTTTTAATTAAAAAATATCACTCATCACAAAAGTTCTCATAAACACATTTTGTTTTATAGCATATTGCTCTAATTTAGATTGCCGATAGTCTGATAATGTAAAAAAAATAATTACTGGAACTATATCTTTCTGTTTTTTATAGATATCTGTTATATGGCCATATAACTGTATTTTATGCTCATTTGCTTTCATGTGCTGCATCCGATCTACTTCAACGAAATGAGGGACTTTATCCTCAAAATAAGTTGCATCGGGAATAATTCGATATCGCTGACCGCTGATTGAAAATTCTATTGTTTGTTCTGTTTTCCACTCTGGAAACCCTAGCCACATCCATGCTTCATTTCTCATTAATATGTGCTGTAATTGACTATTTCTCTTTACTATCCTTGTGATTCCTAATAAATCACGTCCTTTTTTATTTAAATAATATACATGTTCACGAGCTATTTTTGTGATGTGACAATATGGCGTCAGATCCTTTAATACACGATTTGCATTCCGAATACTTCCTAAACAGTGAATGGCTTGCAATTGTCTCCTCGTTGCAAAATCTAACTTACTCAAAGTGGATAAAATCTCGATTTGTCTCGCTTTCTGTTTGAGTGTTTGATGCCTCATTTTGTTTCACCACCTTGTATTGCTTCAGTAATTCCCACATGTCCATATCCTTTAAATAAGGTACCTGAATTTCTTCTGTGCGATCAGTCTTAAATAATGCTCTTCCTGGAAGGGAAGGCAGGTCTTCTAATCCACTTTCATCTATCGCAACTTGTGAAGCAATTGCTGTTGGTAATCGAAATCCTAATTTAGCATCAGCATTTTGTTTAATTTGTCTTGGCAGCGTATCAGAAGTAGGATACTGGGTACAAAAGATAAGCCGGAATCCTAAACCTCCCCCAATCCTTGCAATTTCAGATAACATCTCCTGACACATAAATAATAAGTCACGTTGTTTTTTAGGTAAGCCTTGTGTCGGACAAAGGTTTGCTCCTTCATCAATAATAATGAAGTGCCGCTCTTTGATGGATGTATTTATGATATTCGTAAAATAAGATGTCTTCATCATTTCAATTCGTTTTACCATCATCTCACGCACTCTGACTAACATTTCTAATGCTTGTTTTGGGTTTTTGGAAACTTCTTCTACTTGGGACAGATCCTTATAAGGACTGAATTCAAGTCCTTCTTTCAAGTCGATAATAAAAAACTTTACATATTCAGGCTGTTGTAAAATTAAACTCGTCACTACATTTTTTAGAAATACTGTTTTCCCAAAACGAGTCATTCCACTTACACACATATGCGGTGTTTTCTCGAAATCATGATATACGTGTTTATCTAATGCTTTCCCCATCATAACTCTCCATGTGTGCTCTTTTAACAGATCCTTAGACCAATTCCACATTTCAGGTATTCGTTGCTTAAATACTCGAATATGAAGCTCTCTTTGATGAAACGATATTTTAACAGGTTTATATAATCCTTCTTCTAACACTTCAGCTAACTTTTTGATAAGTTGACTAGGTACGCCGAGCGGTAACTTGTAAACATAATTCATACTTATATCATCTTCTATTTCTTTTATAAAAATAGGGTATTGTAATTCACCTTTATGGTGAACACATATCTTTGCAATTTCAAAAAACGTAGTAATTTTTTTCTTATCACTCATCTCTTTACCTCTATAAAAATATGCTACAGTTAAAAAGGTTGCTGGAATTAATAAAAGTGACAACATTTCCTCCATACCTCCTTAAGGTAGTTGAGCTTGTATGGAAGGGAAAAAATACATCTAATAGGTGCACTGTTATCTTATTTTTCAACTACCACATGTGATACTAGCGTAGAAACACATCTAGCATATCCATTAGAACGTACCAAACACTTCCGATAAGCAAGCATTTGAAACCTGCACGTAGCAACCAATCTGGAAGGTAAAATCCTTTCTTTTTCAAAAATTTAATCCCTAAAACTGAGATACCAGTAACACCATAAACAACCCCTAATTCTCCAATGATTGTCATATTAACTCCGTCCTTTCAGTTTAATAGACAGGTTCCCTTGATTATCTTTGTACAACTGATAATCATCGAGTAATTCATTCCAACTTAATGGATACTCGTCATCATTTAGGTATTCCTCAATTTTACGACTTAGATGATAGTAGCCACGGTACTGTGAATCTAGATATACATTGTGTCTTTGCATATGCTCTTGTATAGCGCATATGCTTTCTTCATTTTTGGTGTTTTTATACATTTCGTTCAGGGTTCGAGAGGAATAAAGATACGGTGTACTATACAGCATTTGATATTGATTCATATGTCTCACCATCCATATAAAATTCTAGGTACACTAATACATATGAGTGCTATCCATATTATTGAATTTGTACAAAAAATAAAATATCTACTCACAAAGGACAGTTATGTATATATGAAGAATTTATGTTACAAAAGCAAAAATATGGAATAGGTTACATTATTTGTTAAAATTAAAAAAATTCATCATTCCGTTATTAATATTTACCTTATTAGCTATATTCGTTATTGAAAAAAGAAGAGTTATTTTTCAGGAGGAAAATCCTATACCGTTAGCCATAGCATTGTCAAAAATGATTTTTCTTAATAAGGAAATAATTGAGGTAGAACCAAACGAAGATCGGTATTCAGATGTTTCTCTTTATTTAGTAAAACGGGGGAAAATGGAGCCTTTCATAGAAATGCTGGAGAAAGATGGTTGGACATTCGTTGAGCAATTAGAATATCAAAATGCTTTAATTTTTGAAAAGGGGAATCAGACCCAAAGTATTTCTTATAGATACTATACAAGATATTATACGATACTCGACTCTTATTAAGATGAGATGAACAGTCTTCAAACCGAAACTACTATGCTATAATATGAAAAGATAATTGTGAAGTTAGGGTGGAGGCTATCACTCCTTCTTTCTATTTTGGAAAGAAAGGGGGTGAAAAGCCATGAAAGTACTTTTTGAATTTCTAAAAGAAATTATAAAGGGGATCGTTCGTGAAACGATTGCACACCTCTTTAAGAAAAACATTTTAGAACAAAAGAAATCCACCCTATCATCTCGCCGTCGGAAGCGTAAAAAGGGTGGATTTCGTAAGAAAAAATAAGTTATGATAGCCACCACCTTGACGGTAGCAGTTGTCCAAAGAGGAGCACATGTTGGTAGCATGTTGCTCTCTTTTTTATTGTATGGCTTTATTGACTGAAGTATACCTTAGTTTGTATCTATATTATAGCATGTACAATGAGATTTGCAATTACAGAGCTATGTCTAAAAAATGTACAAGGAGAAAAAACGTGCGTCTAGAGATTTTTTAGGTAAACGAACGAACCATCCCCGTGGATTCCCAAACTGAAAAACCGTTCTAAATGCGAACGGTGTTGAAGGGTTATCTTTCATAAAAGTTCGGAAGGCAGGTCACCGCATGGACTTGACCGTCGTCGAGCACCAGCTGGACAATGATATCGCCTGAGGACATGACGACGAGGTGCGAAAACTGATCGGATGCTTGCAGGTCGACAGACCAGATCGAGAATTTCGTGAGTGTCGGATTGTTGTACTTTCCTGTTCCCAGAGTCCCCGCAGTTCCAGTGAAGACGTCGACGTTAACGTCCGAGTCCGAAACATTGGCGATGAGCAGTATACCTTTGGTGATTGAACCGATTGTGAGCGGGAAAACTGTTCCCTGCGCCACCCGTATTCCACTGGAGTTCACCGCCGGAGGTACGGCAAACACGAGTCGGTTTTGAGGCCCACTCTGTTGCAGCACGGCGCTGGCGGTCTGTGCGACCAATGGCGTTCGCGCCCTTACTAGTGCGGGCTGCCCCTTGCTCAGCCGGAACAGGTCATTATTCGGGTCGGCAGACGAAGATACGTAACCGTTCGCGTTTTTGAGTTCGCTGAACGAAGCGAGTTCAGCGCCCTTTTGACTGTACACGTTGAAGGTAACGTCTACTGCGCTTGCCGCCTGTGAGTCCAGGCCTACCTCGAGGTGAGCATTGGCATATGGTGAATTCCCGAAGTTGGTGATCATCGTAAAAAAATCGGACATGTCGTCGCTCCCTTTCCTAATAACAATTTATTACCGTTCCCTCTGAAACTACATACTTCGCTACTTGTACGGGACTCCGTCAATTCCTTTGATTTTCAACCCTTGCGACCGTATTGGAAAATTCTCATCCTCTTCTATGGTTGAAAAAACAGCACATTGACTCCGACACGCATTACACATGGGTCGTCCCCGTTGTTATCAGTGAGCTGCATTGTGCAGACAATATCGTCCCCCTCTGCCCGGACATCGACTTGCATTTGTCCTAGCGGCCGTTCACGCAAACCCATCTGTGGATTACCCAAATTCCCGTTAATGTAGCCGCAGTTGATTCTGTTTATCCCGACAAAAGTCCAATTTGCCCCCGCCGGTCGATTTACACGCGCCCTCAGTGTTTCGGGGCGACCGGGCTTCAGATTATTGGTCCCGCCGAAGTGATCAAAGGAGAAGTTGACGATGGTGCCACCCAGAATTCGCCCCTCTGTTGGTATCTCTTGTCTAGGATCTAAGGCCTCAGTTGATCCCGTAGCTTGCATAGGAGAAGGGATTGATTTCACTTCACTTGCAAACGTACTATCTTGAAGCCCTTGACCTGAAACTGTTTGATATTGAGAGTCATTAAATATCTCTGTCATAATACACGCTCCTCAGAGTTGAATAGATATCTTGCAATAATAGGATGTCTCTTTAGTCACTTCTCTATACACATAATTTGGTTTACCCTAATAAAAAAACATCCGATTATTCGGATATATCCTGCATTTTTTCTTTTCACGAATCGTTTGATCATGTAAGTGTTTCTGTGTTTGCTTCTCCGTACATCTATAAACCACAATGCGAGTAGATTGTTTGTCTTTACTCCCTACATATACATTATGTAATTCATACACTTGACCAGGTTGTAATTGTTTCATAATGTCTTCCAAATGAATTTGTATATATACCGGTTTCAATTGAGCGGGTTTTGTTTTAAATACCACTGTTTCAAATTCTTTTCTATACATTTTAGTTGGTAACTTAAGACGTGACAAATAATATTCTTGCTTATCTTGGATAGACTTAAAGTCTTGTAAACGAAAATATCCTAAGTCATGAATATATAGTTCATTCTTTTGTGCCATACCTGTTCGAGTCGCACCATACACCTGATCACTCCGTTTTCCTAGTTCAATTTTCACAACAGAAAATTCTCCAATTTTAGCTTGTAGAAGTATAGTAAATACGTTCGAAAGAAGGCTACAGAAGCCGAGTTAAATCGTCGGTTAAGTCATCAAGACTTAATAAAATTCCTGTTGAAGTTTCTAATTGACTACAAAGTTGAGTAAAAGAGGTAGTAGCAATTTGTTGATTTAACCATACACACAAAGTTAAAAAATGGTGCCCATGGCACTTACGTTTCATTTCGCCAGCTTCTATAGCTAATTGATTAAGTGTAGCAGGGGACATATATCAATATAACTCTTCGGCAAATAAAGAAAACTCTTGTATTTGATACATATTCATAAAAAACACGTTACTATTCTCATTAATATAAGAGAATAGTAACGCGCTTTTAACTTCAAAAATATCCTAAATCCTTAAGTTGATGGATGTGGGGTGGTACCCCTTTTAAAGTTCAGTTATCATTTCTCTTGAAAAATTATATATTTAATCCTAATAATCAAATAAACAATAATTGCGATTAATAAAAATTACAATTTTATCGCTGAACTGATTGATTGCACCTTTCATCAAATAATGAATTTTTTTCGTCTAAAAAGATAAAAGTATTCATGTACAAAATATATTAGAGGAGCTTCTTTATGCATGAAAAGATTTCAATCTCCGGGCAGGTCCATGACTATGATATGCAACCAATTTATAATATCAAAGTGTCTGTATATGACAACCTACAGTATATTGACCACAAATACACAGATATGGATGGTAAATACCACTTATCTATACCATCTGGTAGGCCAATTACAGTGTGTTTCGATACGCATTGGTCTCTACAGAATGCAAAAAAATGGCATCCCTCTGTAATTGCAAATATAGACACCAAACAAGATATCGTACTCAATCGATTTCTCATGCAAACTAACGACAGTACTGGTCGTGCAGCAGATATTGATGCACTCAGCGCTTACCAATTCATTGTAATGTGGACAGAAACAGTCAAACTTGACAAAATCTATGCTGAGTACGCCGCTTATCGTGTGTCGACATTGATGATAGTTCGGCCTGAGCTACATGAATTTCAGAAAAAGCTGGAAGATTTCTTCTTAAAGGAGTCCAAATCACCATAATTGTCTTTAAATTTGAGTCACCCTAAACTTGAACTTTTAGTTCAAAACAATTGAATATTCAATAGTAGAAATTTTAAAACGACCGTGAAAAAAGAAAGGAAAGACAGGCTTATTAGCTTGATGACGTATATTGTCGAGTGGCTAAATACAAGGTTCTGTAGGCATTTACCCCTCCCTCTGCTTATAAACTGAATAAATAAAATTACTCGATGGTGGGGAACTTAGAATCAGGGTGACATTATGGCAGTAAGAATTAAACGATTAAGGAAGGAAGAATTCGCCTTTACTAATTGCTTCTTCGTTCTTGCTATATTGTTTATCTTGTACATTATTATTTATCAGACGATTTCAGAATCGACTATGATTACAGGAGGAAAGCAAATGTCTTTTCGAATAAACGATTTAATGATTACTGTGTTGCCAAAGGAAGGTCAAATCTCTGAATGCCGCCCAGGCTTTTCATCCTGCCCGGGGGGATGTAGCAATCCTGACACTAAATTCCCTGAAGAGAAGGTTGACTTCAGTGAACTAACTGAAATTAGAGAAATTCTCCGATATGCTATTTCTCGTGTGGAAGCACCAGATCTTGAACATAAGATTCTTCCTGACACATGCGAGGGCATCGAAGTACTTGAGGAAAAGTTACAGGGAGCTCTTAATGAGTTACGATCGTACAAGGCTACAAAAGAAAAATCAAGTGACATATAGAAATGGCTAAAATAGAGTCGTTATCAGGAAATTCTCTCCGTTTACGAGATCTTTCTGATGCTATATTTCGTTCTAATCCAGATTACAAGTTAATTCTCTTTGATCACCTTCCTCAAGAAGCAAAGAAGGCTCTTGCGGATTTATTAAAAGATCCTAATTTTTATGGCGTGCTTCAATCACCTAACCGGGATTTGGGGATAAAGTCTGTGTGTCGTGAAACAGCTTTACTTTTTTTTACCTTTCAGAAAGCCGGGAAGCTACCAAGATATGGACAAATAATGTATGGATCCCGATTTAATGAAGTAGTAGCTATGCTAGTTCTAGATCGTATTCTAGAGATTGAATCGAATGAAAAATTTCTCTCCGGTTCTGAAGCGTACCAGGTAATCTATGAAGATCAACCAATGATTAAACCAGATGGAGCTATAAGTCGGCTTTCCATTGAAGCGTTAAAATATGGACAATCTCTTGAATTTGATGACTGTTTGAAAATATCATCACGTCTTTATTCCTACAATCATCTACCGGTTACAACTCATTGGAAGCAGCTCTATTCTTCGGAAGAGGCAATCATACAATACTTTGGTATAGATTTTGGAGGTAAAAATCGAGCGATTTTGGACCATCACTGGGCAAGCATTAATACTTCATCAAATAAAAAGTGGCTTTCTTGGTCCTTCAGAGGTGCAGTGCCTATTCGCAGCTCTTACAAACTCTATATAAGCCCTCGTTGTGAACATTTATTAGATGTTTTTAGTGATACTTTGGAAATCCTCACAGAGGTACGGGCACCTAGCTTTAAAATAGGTAACGACGTGTATGGACTCCTTCGTCCTGATAAAATGGTAGCTTATTTCACAACTTATGATGAAATGAGTGAGGCCGCTTTACGGTTGGCAAAACGGTTGAAAGGAATATCCGCGCATGGTGTTCCCTTTACAGCAACTATTGATCCAAGCGGTTTGCTCTCTTGGGGAATGGATCCTCCTCGACAGGAACATTTCCTTCCATGGCAGGGACCGAGCTGGAGAAGATGGATAACCGACCGACTAGCAGTAGCACTAATCTTGGCTAAGAAATCTTCGCATAAAATCGAACCGTGGCAGTTTGCCCTAGAGCGCTTAGCTCTAGAAGGAGTTGATATTAAATCTTGGGTACCAAAACCTACAATTTGGAACGAACTTGAAAGGAGGGGGTAAAAATAGGAGCAACCGATGTTTTTATTCTGCCAAAAGATGTCCTAATCCTGCCTGTAAGAGAATTCGGTTCCGATTTTTGTTCCCGTGCTGATTGTAGTGAGAATGATTTTGCTATCAGTCGTCCACGTTCACGTGCATCTGTAAAGATTATAGATTCAGATGCTGCCGACCTTTTAGAAGAATTCCGCAATCCAAATAGCATCTTGGAAGCTGTAGTAAATTACAGCTTGAAGCGTCGTTTGGACCCAGAAGAGACCTTAAACAATACCTTTCCGCTTCTTCGAAACCTACGAGCGTCAAGGATCTTAGTTCCTGCTCATTCGGAGGAAGCTAGCCGCATTGTGCCAACTCTTACCACAGGTACAAGGGTAGCTAAGTGGGAAGTATTACAGTGTGTACAGGTTCTTGAAGATACCGAAGTCTATCAAGTAAAGGAAGAAAACGGAACACTTTGTGCTTTAAAGATAGCTCGAAAGAAGAGTGATGAACAGGCAAACAAAGCCTTAATTCGTGAAGCAGCCATCATTGAGAGATTGGATGGAATCTATAATCCAAAGCTCAGACATACGGGCCGGTATCAGGGAAAAAGATATCTAGTAATGGAATGGTGCACAGGAAAGATTGCAACAATTGTTGCTGAGGAATTACGCAAATCTTCAACTGGTAAAAAAAATGTTAAGTTACATGATATTTGCTGCAGGATATTAGAAGCCTATGCATCCCTACATGCCCAAGGTGTAATTCATGCGGATGTCCATCCTCGAAACTTACTAATTGACGAAGTTGGTCGAATTAAAATTATTGATTTTGGTTTAGCTTGGATGGACAAACAGCCACAACATTTCGACGATCCTCAACGTGCTGGCATTGGATTTTATTTTGAACCAGAGTATGCAGAGACTTACCTACTTGGCAAGGATCCAGAAACCGTTACCATCATGAGTGAACAGTATGCTCTAGGAGCACTACTTTATTTACTTATTACAGGACGGCACTACCTAGATTTTTCCTTTGAAAAAATGGAGATGTTTCGACAGATTTCTGAAGAGAATCCTTTGCCCTTTACCTATCGTGGAATGGAACCATGGCCCGAGGTTGAAGAATCCCTTGCTAGGGCTCTTAGTAAGAATCCCGAAGAACGCTTTCCCTCGGTAGCGGTATTTGCTCAACAGTTAAGAGTAGCACTTGATTCAATGGAAGTGAATTCAACCAATCATAATTCAAAAAATCCTTCTAATCCTACTATTTTAGGAGAAGAAAGATTGCAGGCAATACTTCAAAAGTATGGTACACTTGGCACTCTTATCTCTAAGGGATTACCTTACGCTCCAACTTCTTCTGTTAATTTTGGCTCAGCAGGAATTGCCTATATGTTTTACCGCATTGCATGTCTTCGAAACGATCCAGCACTCCTAGCTGTTGCTGATTTATGGTCCAATCGGGCTAAGAGAGAGTGTGATCGGAAGTCGGCGTTCCACAGCGAAGAATTAGATTTTACAGAAAAGACTATCGGTCCGATATCAATATACCACACAGTTAATGGTGTACACTGTGTACAAGGACTGATAAATAACGCAATGGGCGATTTTTCTTCATTATCAGAGGAAATTCAACATTTTGTTGCCACATCCCAGCATACTTGTGAAAACATTGACTTAACTTTAGGGAGGTCAAGCACATTAATTGGGTGTACCAACCTAATTAACTCAATTCCTTCTGATGGATCGGTTGATAGATCATTACTTTTGGAATTAGGTCAGAATATAGTAGAAGAAATCTGGTCCCAAATCAAGTTATATGCTCCAATACAAGAATGCAAGGAGCTGTCTTGGCTGGGCATTGCACACGGATGGGCTGGTATTCTTTACGCTACTTTACAATGGTGTCATGTATTAGAGATTTCGCCTACATATGAAGTTGAGAAACGTTTGTGGCAACTCGCCGATTTAGCAGAGACAAAAGGACAAGGTGTATGTTGGAAACGTTCTCCGTGTGATAACACGGTTTGGGCTGGCTGGTGTCACGGAACAGCAGGATATACACATTTGTGGTCTTTAGCTTACGAGGTATATGACGACTTTAGGCTTTTTGAATTGGCTGAAAGATCTGCATGGCACACATGGACTGAGGCGGATGGAAATAGTAGTAACCTTTGTTGTGGACTTGCCGGACAATCTTACGCTTTACTCAACATTTATAAGTATACCAGGGATAAGAAATGGCTTGATCGAGCACGTAAAATAGGTGAGATGGCTATATCTAATATGTCATCACCTTGGTTGAGGAGCCATAGTCTTTACTGGGGAGATGTAGGCATTGCTCTTCTTATTGCAGATCTGTCTAATCCAGAGTATGCTTGCATGCCTCTCTTCGAATTAGAGTGCCGTCCGCTAAGAGAGGATTCTTAAACAAATAGGTTTTCTTGAAGAGTTGGCATAACACAGAAATATCTGGCCATTTTGCAAATTTTTTTGTTTCTCATGCCTTCCTCAGCCTGAGCAAGGGATAAAATCTCTTGCTTTTTCTCTCACAGCCATATTCCGTTCTTTCGACTCTTACGTCTTTTTAAAGTTCAGCGATAGCAGTAAATATAAATATGGTAACACAAGCTTCCAAACTGAAGTAGAAAAATCATCACTTCATCACAGAGAATGAAAATATACTGAGCTATTCATACTAATTCTTAATCCAGTATTTCTACATACCCTTTATTGCGGAATATGATTAGTGCTATATACACCCTCTGATAACCGTCCAATGGGTATTACAAATTACATAACTAAAGAAGGTGAAAGTTTATGCAAATTCGCTGTGGAACATTTAACTTATACCAATTTGTTGAACCTCCTTTCAAATGGTATGAACCTCATAACATCTATTCAGATGCTGAATGGTTGATGAAGAAAGAATGGATTAAAGAACAAATATTAAAGATGGAATGCGATGTTATTGGTTTTCAAGAAGTATTTAGCTCAGCTATTTTGAAAAGCTTAGTTGAGGAGTTAGGGTTTATTCATTTTGAAACAGTAGAAACCCCTGTTACAGATATAGATAATCCATTAATATTTATAAAACCTGTAGTTGCGATAGCTTCAAAATATCCAATAATATCAGTAAATCCTGTTAAAGTACCAGATTCCATTATGGAGGAAATACCTGTTAATGAAGATTTCAAATTCAGTCGTATTCCAATAAAGGCTACGATACATATTGATGGTTCTGGTGATATTGTTTTTTATGTTTCGCATTTGAAATCCAAAAACCCAGCAGTTAGAGATGTACATTTTAATCCTGGTGATGCATTGGATAAAAAGATATTAGCAACTTTACGAGCAAGATCGAGAGGACATGTAATATCATTACTACAACGGGGGGCAGAAGCAGCAGCCTTGTATCATGATATATCTGAAACTTTACACACTCATAAAGAGGTTCCAGTTATCTTGCTTGGTGATTTAAACGATGATGAACACTCTATTCCCATAGAAGCATTAACTAATAGAGAAAGGCTTCTAAAAATAAAGAATGATCCAATTTTGGATGACGATCAACAGATTGTCTATAACCATAAACTTTATGATGCTTTTGACTTAGCTCCAAATCAAAGTGGACAAAAAAGATTGCCCACACATTATTATGGAAAATTAGGAAACGTACTAGACTATATTTTTGTATCTAATGCACTTAATGAAAAAAACAGACAACACGTTGGTCGAGTAAGCTCATATAAGGTACTTGACCGACATTTAAAATGTGATGATATTGAAAATAAAACACAATCTGATCATGCCCAAGTTGTTGCAACCATAAAATTTAAAGAAATTTAGCCTTGAAATTAACCAGGGGAGATTTTTAAAGGAAAAATAAATTATGATAGCTACTATTTTGACAATAATAGTTATCTGAAGAGTGCACATGTTAATAACACGTGACTCTTTTTATTAATTAATAAAATCTTATATAAATATATATCTTATATATATTTAAAATATAAAGACAAAACTTATATAGGGAGAGTAAATATGATTTTATTCCTACTATAACAAGGAATTTAAGCATACTATAGCGTAAAAAATCATAAACAGCAAAATCTAACAACACAAAATTAGCCATTAGTAAGGTATAAAACCTACAAATAATCATAAATGAAATCATATATTTCTACATAAAAAATGAAATAAATTGATGCATTGTTAAATATATTTATTCAAGTGCTAAATTTTCATTTCATCCACTGTATGTCCACAATTTTAAAATATTTACTCACAAAACATTCACAATATAGGCTAACTAATCAACATAATTAGAATTTCTCACATTACTCACATATATATTGACGATTTTTGATAGGTGAAGTGCCAAAATCCCTTTATTTCAATAATCATTACATAATATTATTCACATCGGGTTTTATTTATCTACATACCCACGAAATTTAATGTTTTTCTTATGATTTTTTGTAGGTATTTGTATGCATTTTAGATAAATATAACGTGTTTATTTAAATATAGGTGTGGAAAATTAGTTAATTGCAGTACAATTTTGTATAGGAATGTATAAAAAAAGACTCTATTATGAATAGAATCGAGTAAGGGTGTCTATGAGGAGAAGTTAGTGAAGGGTTTTTAAATAATGTAATCAACACGAATAGCCCTCTATTTGTATTTTTTTCAAAAATAGAGAGCGGAGTATCGTTAATTTATTTCTATTACCTCAAGTACTTGTTCGGCAGTTGTTACATGAATACCAGCGCGTACCAATTGTTCAAATGCACGCATAAATGTAATCAAATTGAATTCATCTGGTACTTCAATAACGCGAAGCTTTTCTTTAGGTAGTCGATCTATCTTTTCAATGAACAATTCGCGAACATCACTCGGAATAAAGCGTTCTTTATGTCCTCTTGCTTTAAGGAGTTCACGTATTTCTATTTCTAAAGCCATATAAGCATTTAGATTTGTACCTTGTTCATAGGCGTACTTTCTAAACAAGGTTTCTTCTTGATACTTTAAATAGTTGCGGTGATACGATTCCTCTGTAACAGGTACAGCAAATTTGGATTTTAGTAACTCATATGTTTTACGGAACAACTTTTTGATGTTTCGTAGAGAGTACATAGAGAAATGCAATCCAAAATCAAATACAGCTTGCTCCTTTTGTTCTTTTGGAACATGTTGTGTAATAAGAGGGTAAATGCCTTCTTTTGCTGCTGTATCAAGAATTTGATATTGTGATGTTTGATTTAATAATTTTTTCAGTGTATACACTAACTTACTCGGATATTCTTCATTACGATCTATCATGTCACGTAAGCTACGAATGACACTTCGAATTTGTCGATGACAAGTATACTTAAGTACATGGATAAATTTATTCATGTCTTGTGCAAATTCACCGATATTCAGTTCTTGTAGCACAGATTCAATAAAACGAGCTTTCCGAGCATACGTAACCTTAGGGGTGAATGGATCGCGATACTGTACTTCTCCAGCTTCTTTTGTACATAAGAAATCTGTATGCAAGGATAGATATAACGTCGTATATCTTTTTGTATTTTTAACCCCTTTTTGTAACTTGCAAATTTTGAATAGGGGAGTCCCTGTACATGGTAATGCAGTTGTTAATTCTTTCATAACCGCACGGATTTGATGTGGGTATTTCTTATGTAAAAAGCGGTACATTCCGCCAAAATGAGTTAAATTCCCTCTTTCATCCTGTTTGTCTAAGGAACGTTTAAGAGTCGTTTCGCTGTGCTGTTGCATAGCAATGTCCAAGAATAGTTTCTTAGCCGCAACTGAAAGCTTAAAGAAAGCTTTGGTAAATACGACTGGGCTAATATACACATAGGAATTTGCCTTTTCAGTTTCTTCGTTCATAAAATGAGTGAGCTTAATGGTATAGCGGCCATCTAATTCATTTTCAATTGTAATAATGTTATGTAAACTTAATTTCTTTAGTGCAATATAGAATTGAGAATGCTGTATATAAGCAAATTCCTCTTTATATTGCTTGTAATCTTCCCACATCATATGTACTGTTACATTTGGAATAACCCCATTTGTGTAACATTTCTTGTGTAGATATAAGAAGACTTCTAAATCTGCATTTGTAATGCCATATAATTTATGTTTTCGTCCAATTGTTTCTGAAATAGCAGATAGCGTACGACGTGAAAAAGATGGTTTCGCCTGAGCCACAAAGCCGTCTACATCAGCAATGCGTTCTTCATATGTCATATGATCCAGAATATCTTCAAGGTAGGTATCTTTATAGCTATAGTATTTTTCTTCAAAAGCTTCAACAAGTTTCTGCCAAGATTTTAATGTTACTAGAACTGCATTTGTATCTTGTCCATTTAGACTACGTTGATTACGAATAATAAATGATTGTCCCATCTTTTTCACCTCCTACACATAAATTAAGAAATATATGCCAAAACAATATAAAATATACCAATTATGATTATAGCAAATCGAAATTTGATGAAATGTGCCCCTTTAAGAGGAAAAGTGAAAAGATGAAATATGCGCAAATCCCTTGTGTATCAAGGGATTTGGAGATTTATCGATTTTTTTTTATGGACATCATACCGCTATAGATTTTCATCTTTCTAGAAAATCGATAAATTATTAGAAAGAACCTCATAAACATTGTTATATCAATGTTTATGAGGTTCTTTCATAAATACGAAAGGGACATCATATAGCTATAAGTTTTCATGTTTTTAGATATGAAATTATTCATAGAATAGCCTTTAAACGTTGGTATTAAAGTGTTTGAACTCAAAATTTCAAATTTTAGAAGGGACATCATATAGCTAACGGATTTTCATCTTTTTATAAAAAAAGGGACATCATACCGCTACAGGTTTTCATGTTATATAAATAGTTGAAAATACAAGAAAAGGGTAGTGAATGTATGATATGAAAGGATTTATAGAGGTTTTTCATTATTTGAAAGGGACATCATATAGCTATAAGTTTTCATGTTTTTAACTACGAAATCATTCGTAAAACGGCTTTAAACGTTGATATTAAAGGGATGAAACCTAAAATTTTTAATTTTAAAAAGGACATCATATAGCTAAAGTCTTTTCATCTTTTCATAAAAAAGGGACATCACATAGCTAAAGTCTTTTTCATCTTTTCATAAAAAAGGACATCACATAGCTAAAGTCTTTTCATCTTTTCATAAAAAAGGACATCACATAGCTAAAGTCTTTTTCATCTTTTCATAAAAAAGGGACATCATGTAGCTATAAATTTTCATGCTTTTAACTATGAAATTATTCGTAAAACGGCCTTTAAGGGTTGATACTAAAGGGATGAAACTTAAAAATTCTAGTTTTAAAAAGGACATCATATATCCATAAATTTTTGTATTCCAAATTATAATTACAAGAGGAATTCTGTTATATCAAGCTTTAATCTTCTTTTTCAAAAGATTTTGTGCAGGTGAATGGGTAATGATATAGCTACAGATTTTCATGTTTATAAAAAATAAGACCAATAGAAAAAGCTATGAAAAAAATTAAGATATTACATAAACCCTTGAATTAAGTCGTATTTTGATTTTACAAATTGAGTTGGTCTAGTATAATCATTAAAAGGGATGACCACAGGTGTGAATACTAGAGTCCTGTAAAGGTATAACGTAGAAAATTTCAAATAGAATATTCTGATCATCTTTCTTGTTATTTAGAAAGGGACATCATATAGCTAAATATTTTCACGTTTAGATAATATTTATTAAATGTATGTTAGGAGCAAAATATATATGGAAGACGTTCTACAATTGTTTAGAGATGCATTGTCAATAACAGAACCACTTTATAAACAGAACGAGCAATTGTGGCATAAATGGAATTCTTACTATGTAGACGTTGAAGCAGATAATAGTAAAATTGTAACTTCAGAATACCTTTCTCCATCATTTTCAATGCTTGTAAAGTGGGTACAGCAGCAACAAAGAAAAGGGATTTCATCTTTAGATATATTTAAGAATATTGATACTTACAAATTAGAGATTCATGAGACAATAGAAGTCTTTATAGCACAAGAGTTTCGCAATGATGAAACATATAATACTAAAACATATACACCAGTAGTCGAGCCTGATGCGAATATAGTGGATAAAAATTATTTGGAAGTAAATAATTCGGCTGTTTATTATAAGTTAAGAGATGGAATAGCGAAGAATCAATTTGAGGAAGATGAAAATACAAAATTAAAATCATATCCTATTGAAACGAAAGATAGTAATGGGGTAGCACAGCTTTCATCTCATAAAGATGAAGATCTAAGGTTAACGAATATAGAAGAAGCCGCAAGATGGAACACATTAGTAGATGGTGTAATGAGTAATATGGATGATTTAACAGCAGACGTATTAGACACTATCACAATTCAATGGCTAAATGAAGCAAGCTCACCTGATGAATTTATCGATTTTTCATATGAGCAAGTTTTAGAAATGTGCAGTATTTCAAAAGCAAAAGCAAATGGTGTTGAATATTATAGAGTAGAAGATAAGATTAAAGTAGCTAAGCGTATAGCAGCTCTAGCAAGTATTTTTATATACTTAAATGATGAGAATGAAGTAGTCGTACTAAATGATCGCGCTGAAACAGGTAAACATTATGAAGTAAAGCGCGAGGTAATTAAAAGGTTATTTGTATTAGATTCTGTAGTGCTTTGGAGAGATAAAAATACTAATGAATACATGGGTATAGAATCGTGCCGAATTAAACCGGGCAGTTTCTTATCCAGTTATCTATATGGATCTAATAGCACTACGGCACTATTATCAAAAAAGGCCCTTGAATATAATAGCTATAGACACAAATATCATAAAAGATTAATTCGTTATTTGACATGGCAGTGGAGAATTCGTCAAATGTTTTCTAACTTAAAAAGGCCATACTCTATAGGGGGAGATAAAGGGTTATTAGCAGTAATGGGCATTAACCAAAAGCAAAAGCCTAATCGTATTCGTGATCAATTAGAAAATGTTTTAATTGATTTAGAAAAAGAAGGTGTAATTTCCCATTGGGAATATGATAAAAGTTTAGATGAGGAACAATTGACGAAGAAGAATTGGTTTAAAAAATATTATTCACAGTTAGGAATAGTAATACTACCACCTAATGAATTAATTCGTTCAATGGAAAACTTAGCAAAGAAGAAGGCTACTGATGTAATTCATTCAACGGAAAGCTTAGCGAAGAAGCAGACTATTGACGTAATTCATAGGGATAATCAGCCAGTAAAAACTGAAGAAAAGCCCTTAGATATGAATAGAAATGAACAGTTAATTCGGGATAGAATAGAATTTATGCATCGGAGAAAGAACATAACTATGCGAGAGCTCTCAGCAGAGATAGGCATATCACAGCCCACTCTTTCAAGATTCTATAATAAAAAAACAAAGCGTCTCTCTGGAACTGCGAGGGACAAATTAAACCAATGGTATAAAAGACAAATGATCATTGATAAAATGTAAGCTAAAGCTAAAAATTAACATAAAAAAGAGTCCTAGAAATAGGATTCTTTTTTATGTAGTTATTGAATTTGCCTGTTTTAAAATACACTACAGAAATATAGAAATATCCCTATTAAGAAATAGGGATATTTCTATATTTCTAAATCTCAGTTAATAATTTAAATTTCCTTTTCTGTTTAGGAGTTAATTGATTTTCTACATAATGATGTATAAGTAAATCAATTATTTCATGAGCATATTTCCCATTAGTGAGTTTCATTGGTGCCCCGGGTTCTTTCATAAATTGACTAGAAATTTCGATACTGCCCTGTTGATTTTTAAAATTCTTTTTCTCCTGTCAATTCACTTGTTTTTGCTCATTTTTAGGTGAAGAAGCAGGAGTAATTTCTTTATTTGTGACAACAAAAGCAAGAATATATAGAAATATCCACTTATGGAAATAGGGATATTTCTATATTGTGAAGAAGAATATAGTAGTGATATGTGGTACATACAATAGAATCAGTAATTTATATTATTCCGGTAAATTTTCAAAAGTTCCTCCTATACCTTCATTTCTGATAACAAAAGCAAGGATATAGGGAAATATCTACTTATAGAAATAGGGATATTTCTATATCTTTTGAAAAAGAGCACAGCGATGATATGCGAGACGTTTTGTATGTGTTCTTTGTCCCTATCGTTTTTCTATCGGAAGAATGAAAATTCTAAATCAAAAACTAAAAAAACATAAAAAATAAGCCTCCCTAAATGGAAGCTTCTAACTATAATTTATAGATGTTTATTATTCTCCAACGTACTGAAGATCTCTTGATTTATGTAATGCGGCTGTTACTTCATCACCGAAATTATTTAAAGAGAATGTTTGCTCTTCTATCGGATCCATTTCTGTAGCTTCACCTATCTTGCCGTCTTGAAGTTCCCAGAAATAGTTATGTTCTTCTACAATTTTACTAAAATCTCTATTCACCCATCTTTCAGTGATTGCTAATAGTTCTTCTTTGTTCTTGAACTACTCACCACTTAACGTCCTTACGGGCCGTTTGAAGTGGGAGATTCAAGAAATAAAATGAGCGATAAAGGAATAACATGAGGAAATTACGGCGACGAGAGGGAAGAGAAAGTCGTGGAAGAAGTTCTGTTGATGTTATTTCTTTAAACTACAAAAAATATAGAAATATCCCTATTTCTAAGTAGGGATATTTCTATATTACTAAATCTCTGTTAATAATTTAAATTTCTTTTTCTGTTCGGGAGTTAATTGATTTTCTACATAATGATTAATAAGTAAATCTATTATTTCGTGAGCATATTTCTTATTAGTAAGTTTCATTAGTGCTCCAAGCTCTTCCTTAGATTGACTAGAAATTTTAATACTGCCTTGTTGGTTTTTAAATTTCTTTTTCTCTTGCTGAGTCGCTTGTTTTTCTTCATTTATAGGTGGAAAAGTAGGAGTATTCTCGTCACTTTTTGTTACAACTGAATCCTCGTTTGGGATATAAGGATCTGTTGGGTCAAAATTGCTCTTTTTTCTGCCTAATAATCCAGGAGTTCTTGCCATGTTATACACCAACCTTCAGACTTTCAAAAATATTGATACGAGATAATAATTCATCACTAATTTTTTCGTATAGTTCTATTACATTTAAATCATGTCTATCATTTTCAGTAATACCGTTAACATCAAACCTTTTAATACGTTCCATCTGTGGAACGATATTTTTAAATAGGTTTTCTTCACCAAAAATTTCACGAGCATTTTCCATAATGTATTCATCCACTTTACCATTATTTTTTAATAGCACTGGAAGAATTCCTACAACTTCAATATCAAGATTATATTGCTCTTTTAATTTTATTAGTTGGTTAATGTAGTTTTCTGCACCTGTAAGAGAACGTTCTTGTGTTTGTAGAGTTATCAGAACATAATCAGAAGCTACAACTGCATTTTTTGTGACTTCAATTGACATAGGTGGAACATCGATAAATATGTAATCGTATTTATGCTTTATTTTCTCAAGTAATCCCTTAAAGTAGAAATCTTCTTCTGTTTCCGAAGAACACGATTTATATAGAAATTTTGCGAAATCTTGAAAATCAACATAAGAAGGAATTAAATATAAATTTTCCATTATTTCAACTTCTAATCCATCTAAATTCCCCTCTTGAATTCCTTTCATTAATGTTTTATTTAAAGTTACTTTTTCATCAGGATTAAGGATAGATTTTGTTAACATTAGAGATTTTGTTGCATTACTCTGTGGATCAAGGTCAACGAGTAATGTTCGTTTCCCTTTTTTTGCGAATTCATAAGAGTTTAATACAGCATTAGTGGTTTTACCAACGCCCCCTTTGTAATTCCCAACAGTAATTGTAATAGCCATTTATACCACTCCATTTATTTTTTGAAAAACTCCCCTAGATGCCCATTTCTGTATTTTAGTGAAAAAATTAGAGGTGTAGGGAAATATCTACTTATAGAAATAGGGATATTTCCCTATGTTATATAGTAGATTATAGCAGTGATATGTGGTACATGCAATAGAATCTGTCATTTATATCACTCCATTTATTTTTTGAAAAACCTCCCTTATATCTCATGCCTACATCATCATCAAGCTAAGAAAAGCAAATATCCTAGAACGAGAAAATTGGCATCTCCAGGTGAAAATGCACAAGTTGTTTTAGGAGCGTTATAAAAAAACTTTTCTATAATTAACGTTGCATGATCTTAACCTAGTGGCGGTGACCTATTTCAATATTTTTGATAGTAAAAGTAGGTATATAGGGAAATATCCAAATATGGAAATAGGGATATTGTTATATTATAAAGAAAATTATGTAGTGATATGTGGTACATACGATAGGATCAGTAATTTTTCAAAAGCGCTCCCTGTACTTCCATTTTTGATAACAAAAGTAGGACTATAGGGAAATATCTACTTATAGAAATAGGGATATTTCTATATTATAAAGGAAGTTATAGCGGTGATATGTGGTATATGCAATAGAATTAGTAATTTATATTACTCCAGTAATGTGCAGTGATAATAAAGTTGTTTAATTTACAATAAAGTCATTTAAAAAATAATATAATTGTTTAAAAATCCTTCTTCCACTAACGGAGTAGATTAGCTCAATAAGGAATCAAAATAAGAACTTGTAGCTTCTGAAGAAATGGAAAAAAAGAAAGATTATAAATACAAAGTAGACTCTGTTATATAGAGATAGAGAGGTATTATAATTAATTTGTGATAAATTAGGAATAGTTTGATTTGTTTAAAACTGAGTAGAGGATTATAAAGTGTGTGCGGTTTTTTGCCAAGTCCTATATGTCTTATTCTATGGAGGAAATATGCTTAAAGATAATTTTAAAATTAGTAATATTCCCACGGTTTTATGGGGAGATAAGAGTGAAAAAATTTTTATTGCAGTACATGGAAATATGTCAAATAAGGAAGAT
>NZ_JAHCDO010000043.1:0-21634 GCF_050768835.1 Bacillus pfraonensis
TCATCCCCCCACTGATTATCAGCTCTCACCAATCGGGTCTTTACGGGCAGTTTTTCTTCCACCTAACTTCTTTGCTCCCGCCGAATTTTGAGGTGGGAGTATTACTGCCCTAAAGTAGCGGGATAAAAAAATGAGCCATCGATCTATGAGATTGATGGCTCTCATCTTTTACATATGTTTTAAGAGCGTTTCCACAAATTTTTCTAAGTAGTGTTGATCTACTTCGTCGAAGCGATTTTTTTCAGGACTATCGATATCTAATACACCAATGACGTTGTCTTCTTTGATAATCGGTACAACGATTTCAGAGTTAGATGCGCTATCACAAGCGATATGTCCTGGGAATTGATGAACATCAGCAACAAGCTGCGTTGTTTTTGTTTCCGCTGCTGAGCCGCAAACGCCGCGTCCAAATGGGATGCGCACGCACGCAGGCATTCCTTGAAAAGGCCCAAGTACAAGTTGATTTCCTTCTGTTACATAAAAACCAACCCAGTTAATGCGCTCTAAAAATTGATTAAGTAGTGCGGAGGCATTTGCTAAATTTGCGACTACATTTGATTCGCCCGTTAACAATGCATCGAGTTGTTTGATTACTGTTTCGTACTGCTGCTCACGTGATCCTGCATAACTTTCTTTTGTAAACATGGAAACGTCATCCTTTCTATCGAGAAATGTAAAATCATAGCAAAATACGCTGTATTTCATATGACTTTGTCGATAGAAAATTAAAGGAATTTGTCTTAAAAGTCAAGAAATTTAGACTATAGCTGTTCAGAGTGAGAGGAAGTGAGCGCATGAAGCAGACGAAACAAAAGGTAATTGATGCGGCAATTTCATTGTTTAATACGAAAGGGTACGATGGAACATCGGTGCGAGATATTGCAAAGCGGGCGGATGTGAATGTGGCTAATATTTCATATTATTTTGCTGGAAAGCAAGGTTTATTAGAACAGCTTATAACGGATTTTTTAGAAGGATATATCGAGGTAATTGAGAGGTCGTTTGAACAAAGAGAGTACTTGCCAGCTAAAGAAGTGATAAATCAAATTGTACGAGGGATTTTGCGTTATCAGTTTGAACATAGGGAACTTACGCGATTCTTTTATAGAGAGCTCTCCCTTGATACAACGTTAATTCGAGAAGTGATGACGGTTTATTTTTCTAAAGAAAGATATTATATAGAGCAAATTATTAAGCAGGGACAAATGCAGCAGGAGTTTCAGAAGGTTTCTTTTACAATGTTTATGACGCAATTAAAGGGCATGATGAATATGCCGTATTTATATCCGCAGTATATATCAGAGGTGCTACATTCGTTTCCATCAGAAACATTCTTTTTGGAGATGTATACGAAAGAAGTAGAGCAATGGATGGAACAAAAATTATGTGTAACACATATGTATTATCCTCTGCCGCGAGCGGTTCATATGTAAAATACCCCCGCCATATTGTAGGTGGGGATATTTTATGGCGTATTTTTCAAGAAGTGATTTCTTCTTGTATACGCTCTCGTTTTCGTTGCCATAAGTTGTTGCATAGTAAAGCGATAATTGTAATGATCGCTCCTATTACTTCAATTCTTTCAACTTGATAGCCACGAAAAATGGATCCTATTAGTGCGAGCACAGGGACTAAATTCATAAATAAGATGCCGTTAATAGATGAAATAAGGCGATTGCCCATGTTCCAGCAAAAGACTGCAACCACACCAGCAATAATAGACATATACAATAGTTCAAATCGCACTGTAGCGATCGTATGGAATGTAGGTATAGAAATCACTTTCAAATATGTTAGTACAGTAACAGTAAGAACTAACGAAATAGATCCAAATAAACAGGTGAGTGTTGTATAACGAAGTGGCGACCAAGTTGGAAAATGAGAGCCGCCGTTTGTGTAAACAACCCAGCAAAAAACGCCAGAGAGCATAAATATGTTTGTTGAGATATGGCTTGCTGCTCCAAATAACATATGAATATTGCCTTTTGAAATAACAAGTAGCACGCCTATAAGCGCACAAAACATACAAAGGAATGTATAGTTTTGTGGTTTTTTATTTTGTAAGCCCCATTGTAATAGTAAGGCAAGTAAAGGCATAAGAGACTGAATCATGGCTGCGTGAATTGCACCTGAAGGTCCTGCTAATTGTTGTCCATAAAAAACAAGAAATCCGTATCCGGCAAAACCGACTGTACCATAAAATAACAAATATAAAGCTTGTTTTTCTAAATGGAAAGCACGTTTCCCTTCAATTATGAAGAGAAGAACGGTAAAAACGATAGCTGCCGATCCGTAACGAAAAGTAGTGAAAAAGAATGGGTCTATAAATTCCAGAGCGCTGGCCATAACCGGAAACATAAAGCCCCAAGCTGTTACAGCAAGTAAGCATAAAAGAGAACCAAATAGTATTTGTTTTTTATCCAAGAGTATCTTTCTCCTTCTTCTTTCGATATAGTAAGTTCATAAAAATAAGCACGAGATGAGTATAACGTTCATTTTTTGCAGACAGGAAATATTGATTTGTTATAGGGGTTATAACTTTTGGTTAGAGGTGTATATGAGATGGATTTAGAAGCGGTACAATCGTTTATTGAGGTGAAACATACGAGAAGTTTATCAAAAGCAAGTAAACGTCTGCATATTTCACAGCCAGCTCTCAGTAAACAAATTCAAAGATTAGAGGCAGGCTTAGAAGTAAAGTTATTAAAACGGTCCACGCAAGGAGTGGAACTAACAGAGGCTGGTAAACTATTTATAAAACGGATTGAGCCGATTATAGAACAAATAAATAGTATGAAGAGAGAGCTGAAAGAGTATCAAGAAAAGAAAAAGATTTCAATTGGGGTATTGCCCAGTTTGGCTGCTCATTACATATCAAAATGTAAGAGTGTATTAGAAACATATGAAGTAGATTGGAAAATTGAACATACGAAAGTATTAATGGAATTATTTCGGGAGCGAAAAATTGATGCAATGTTAATTGATTCGGAAGTGGAAGAGGCTAAATTTGTTAAAGAAATAAACAGAGAGAATATTGTGTGTGTTGTTTCGAATGAACATGCTTATAAAGATGAACGTACAATTCAAATACAGGATTTACAGTATGAAAAACTCATTATTTATCCGGAAATTTGTGATATTAGAAACATGATTATGACAACGTTTAAAGGAATGGGAATTCAGCCCACTATCGCAGTAGAAACATCATACGCTGAACCAATGCTTGCCATGGTTCGAGCTGGTCTTGGCGTTACGTTATTGCCAGAAATTGCGGTAAATCAGGCAGTGAAAGATGGGATTAGCGTTATACAAGTGGAACCAGCGTTAACGAGAGCGATTTATTTTATATCGCATAGAGAAGAGATGTCTTTATTACAGGTGTTACAGTGAATATTTGTAAATGTATGAAAGAAAATCCATAATTTTTTTGGGAGCGATATTACCGATACAACAAAAGAAACATGAAATTTTAAAAAAAACTAGGTCAAAAACACGTCATTACATGGTATGATTAGTACATTGTCAGTTGTTAAATATAGGGGATTCCCCTTTTATACATAATGCCTTCCATTTCATAAACGGAACGGACAAAAAAAGAGATATAAGTAGGAGGCTATTTTGCATGGATTCTATTCTAACGATCGTTATCATTGTAGTAAGCTCTATTTTAGTGCTGCTCATGATAGAGCTCGTGATAAGAAATCGTTTATATAAAGATATTGAAGCAGTTGAGCAGTGGAAACAAGAAATAAAAGATAAACCTGTTGCAGATGAATTGAAACGGGTAAAGGATTTAAATATGACTGGACAAACAGAAGAACTGTTTGGAAAGTGGCGTGAAGAATGGGATGAAATTGTTACAAACCTTCTGCCAAAAGCTGATAAAACATTAGAAAGCGCCCAAAAATCAGCCTCACAATTTTCCTTCCGAAAAGCAAAGCGTTTGATGAGTGAATCCATTCGTGATTTAGATGAAGCAGATAACCGCATTACGGAGATGTTAAATGAATTGCAACAATTGCTAGAGAGCTATGAGAAAAATAGTTCGGAAATTGAAGATTTACGTGATACATATCGTAGTATGAAAAAGAGCGTACTCGCTCATCGTCATATGTTTGGACAATCTGAACAGAAAATTGAAGAGTTACTTGATATAGAACAGGCAAAATTTCAAGAATTTGACGAGGCAACAGCGAACGGTGATTATTTAAAGGCGCGTGACATTGTAAAAAGCTTAGAAGATGGATTAGCGAACTTAGAAATGATCATCCATGAAGTTCCGGATTTATTAGTGGAGTGTCAAGCGACATTACCAGTGCAATTAGATGATTTATTACAAGGTCATGATGATATGAAAAGACAAGGATATGTATTGAATCATTTAGAAATCCCTAAAGAAGTACGAGAAATGAACAAACAACTACAAACATGTCTGATTGATCTGGAAGAGCTTCATATAACAGAAGCAAATGAGAAAATAGAAGGATTAAAAAAGCGTCTGGATACGTTGTATGATCAATTAGAACAAGAAGTACATGCGAAGCATTATGTAGAGAAAAAGTCAGTTACTGTTTATGAAGATTTAGAGGAAATTCATGAAAAAGCAATTGAGACAAAATCCGAAACGCAATTTGTGAAACAAAGTTATCAATTGCAAGATAAAGACATTGAGTCACAAAAGTTGATTGAAAAACAAATGCATATTTTAATGAAACGCTTTGAAGTATTACAGCTACGCATTGCGGAGCAAGACATCGCCTTCTCTGTTATTCGTGAAGAACTGGAAGAGATTTATGAGCAATGTGAAACATTGAAGGTACTTCATGTAGAATATAAAGAGATGCTCCAAACGATGCGTAAGGAAGAGTTTGAAGCACGTGAAAAATTACAAGAAATGCGCCATATGATTGTAGAAGCAAAACGCTTTATGCAAAAGTCTAATTTACCAGGTCTTCCACAAATCATTATGGAAGATTTACAAAGAGGACAAGAGGCAATGCAAAGTGTTTATGGACAGTTAGAATTAAAACCGCTAAATATGCATGCTGTAAATAGCATGTTAGAAGAAGCATATACAATCGTAAACGGTGTATTTGAAAAGACGCAGGAGTTAATTGGACAGGCGCATTTAGTAGAAAAGCTAATCCAATATGGTAATCGCTATCGCAGTCATGATACTGATTTGGCGCAAAGCTTAGAAAATGCAGAGAGATTATTCCGTGAATATGAATATGATGCAGCTTTAGAACAAGCAGCTTCTGTTTTAGAACAACTTGAGCCTGGTGTGGTCCAAAAAATTGCTGAATTTGTTGATAATGAACAAACCCCTTGATGAAAAAGGGGTTTGTTTTTTGCGCTGGATTTGTGTAAATTCTCGGATGATATTGCTATAATGAATAGCGGAATACAGCAGTGTTTTTCGTTTTAAAATATAAAAGTATACTTTTATATTTTAAAATGGAACCTTTGAGTATGTTTAGCGTAATTGCATGTATTTGTGATATGATTATATGATGTGACAGCGCTGAAAGGGGAAGAACGATGATCTATTTTGATAATAGTGCGACGACGAAACCATATCCAGAAGTCCTTCAATCTTATGTAACGGTTGCGGGGAAATATTTTGGGAACCCTTCTTCTATTCATTCGCTCGGGGGAGAAGCAGAGCGTTTATTAACACAATCGAGGACGATTGCAGCGCAGCTCCTTCATGTTAAGCCTTCTGAAATTATTTTTACATCAGGTGGGACGGAAGGAAATAACCTTGCGATTAAAGGAATAGCGATGAGGAATCGCTCTCGTGGCAAGCATATTATTACAACAAATATTGAACACGCGTCTGTGTTTGAAGCATATAAACAATTAGAAGGCCTCGGCTTTGATGTTACTTATTTACCTGTAAACGAACATGGCATTGTATCAGTAGAAAATGTAAAACGAGCACTTCGTGAGGATACAATCCTTGTTTCTATGATCCATGTGAATAATGAAACAGGGGCGATTCAACCTGTTTCTGAAGTAGGGAAATTGTTAGCGAACTATCCGAAAATAAGATTCCATGTAGACCACGTGCAAGGTATCGGAAAAGTGCCACTTGATCTATATGCTTCTCATATTGATCTTTGTTCGATATCTGGACATAAATTTCATAGCGTAAAGGGAACAGGACTTTTATATGTGCGCGATGGTGTAAGATTAGATCCGATTTTATCAGGTGGTCAGCAGGAACTTCGTTATCGTTCAGGTACAGAGAACTTACCTGGTATTGTTGCGATGGTCAAGGCGTTACGTATGACAATGGAACATATGAGTGAAAAGTATGACCACTTACAAAAGTTACAAGCAGAACTCGTACGTTTTTTCGAAGGAATGGAAGATGTAACAATTAATACATCGCTTGCATATTCGGCACCGCACATTTTAAATGTGTCATTCGTTGGTTTAAAACCAGAAGTAGTGGTTCATGCTCTAGAAGAACGTGACGTATATGTATCAACAAAATCAGCTTGTTCTTCAAAAGCAAATGAAGTAAGTCGTGTGTTAGTATCAATGGGTGTGCCGCATGCTGCCGCAGCAAGTGCGATTCGCATCAGTTTAGCACCTGAAAATACGATGGAAGAAGTAACACAATTTGAAGGCATTATAAAAGAAACATTGCCAAAATTATACGAAGTGATGAGGTAAAGAAACATGATGAAATATGAATATATTTTAGTTCGTTATGGTGAAATGACGACAAAAGGAAAAAATCGTTCCAAGTTTGTAAACACGTTAAAAGATAACGTGAAATTTAAATTAAAGAAATTCCCAAACATCAAAATTGATGCGACACATGACCGCATGTACATTCAGTTAAATGGTGAAGATCACGAGGCGATTGCAGAGAGATTACAAAATGTGTTTGGTATTCACAAGTTTAACTTAGCAATGAAAGTGCCATCAGAATTAGAAGAAATTAAAAAAGGTGCGCTTGCTGCTTTCTTACAAGTAAAAGGCGATGTAAAAACATTTAAAATTACAGTACACCGTTCTTATAAACATTTTCCGATGCAAACGATGGAGTTACTTCCGGAGATTGGCGGTTACATTTTAGACAATACAGAAGACATCACAGTGGATGTTCATAATCCAGATGTGAATGTTCGCGTAGAAATTCGTAGTGGTTATAGCTATATTATGTGTGATGAGCGTATGGGAGCAGGCGGATTACCAGTTGGTGTTGGTGGAAAAGTAATGGTACTTCTTTCTGGCGGAATCGATAGTCCAGTAGCTGCTTTCTTAACAATGAAGCGCGGTGTATCAGTGGAGGCAGTTCACTTCCATAGTCCACCATTCACAAGTGAGCGTGCGAAGCAAAAAGTAATTGATTTAGCACAAGAGTTAACGAAGTATTGCAAACGTTTGACGCTTCATCTTGTTCCATTTACTGAAGTACAAAAAACAATTAATAAAGAAATTCCATCTAGCTACTCTATGACAGTTATGCGCCGTATGATGATGCGTATTACTGAACGTATTGCAGAAGAGCGTAATGCACTTGCAATTACAACGGGTGAAAGTCTTGGACAAGTAGCGAGCCAAACGTTGGATAGTATGCACACGATTAATGAAGTTACAAACTATCCAGTCATTCGTCCGCTTATTACGATGGACAAACTAGAAATTATTAAAATTGCAAATGAAATTGGAACATATGATATTTCAATTCGTCCATATGAAGACTGCTGTACAGTATTCACACCAGCAAGTCCAGCGACAAAACCGAAGCGTGAAAAAGCAAATCGCTTCGAATCAAAATATGACTTCACACCACTTATTGAAGCCGCTGTTGCTAATACAGAAAAAATGGTATTACAAACAGTAGAAGTGGCTGAAGAAGAGCAATTTGAAGATCTTTTCTAAAACCATAAATTACCATATCTAAAAATGTATGAAGTCATATGGTTTATCACACTCTATACTCACAAGGAGGTGATACTATATGGCACGAAGCACAAATAAATTAGCGGTTCCTGGTGCTGAATCAGCATTAGACCAAATGAAATACGAAATCGCTCAAGAGTTCGGTGTTCAACTTGGAGCTGATTCAACATCTCGCGCTAACGGATCTGTTGGTGGCGAAATTACAAAACGTCTAGTTTCACTAGCTGAACAACAATTAGGCGGTTTCCACAAATAATCCCATATACGATGGCTTAGAAGGAGCGGGTTTTCCCGCTCCTTCTTTTTGTCGACAAGTAATTAAAAAATTTGTCAAAAGAAGTAGGTTTAAAATTTACTGAAAATTCTTTATTATAGAAGGGAGGCATAGAGAAAAAGGAGGATGATTATTATGAAGAGGGAAGAATTATTAGCACCACCATCTTATAACTTAGTTGCAGAGATAGAGAAATATACAAATGACGAGCAGAAACTTGCTTTAATTTGGCAGGATGATGAAGGAAATAGACGTGAGGTTACATACTGTGAATTGATAAAAGGAGCGAATAAAATTGGAAACGCTTTTATAAAGAGTGGGTTGCAAAAAGGAGACAAGCTTCTCATTATGATGCCACGCTTAATTGAAGCATATATGACGTATATTGCCGCAATTAAAGCGGGGTTTGTAGTCATTCCAAGTTCAGAAATGCTTCGCAAAAAAGATATTGAATATCGTATTCAGCATGGAGAAGTAAAAGCAATTGTCAGTCATGAACCGTATATTCAGCAATTTGAAGGTGTAGAGATGGTAGAGTCTCTTCAAAAATTCGTATTGAGCGAGCAGTCGGTAGATGGTTGGATCAATTTAAAAGACGCATTAGAAACAGAAAGTGATGAATTAGCAATCGCAAAGACAGACCGAGAAGATATGGTCTTTTTATCTTATACATCCGGGACGACTGGAAATCCAAAGGGCGTTGTTCATACACATGCTTGGGGCTACGCACATTTGCGTACAAGCGCTCCGAATTGGCTTGGAATAGAAGAGAATGATGTTGTATGGGCAACGGCTAGTCCAGGTTGGCAAAAATGGATTTGGAGTCCTTTTTTAGCGACGCTCGGTTCAGGGGCGACAGGGTTTGTATATCATGGTAAATTCGAACCGAAAACATATTTACAGTTATTAGATGATAATAAAGTGAATGTGCTTTGTTGTACACCGACAGAATATCGTTTAATGGCAAAAGTAGAGAACTTGCAGCAGTATAATTTAGAAGCGTTACATAGTGCGGTATCAGCAGGAGAGCCGCTGAACCGAGAGGTAATAGAAACATTCCAAAATCATTTTAATGTTACAGTCCGGGATGGTTATGGACAAACAGAAAATACTTTACTCGTTGGCGTTATGAAAGGGATGGAAATTAAGCCAGGATCGATGGGGAAACCGACGCCAGGTAATCATGTCGACATTGTAAATGAAGAAGGACAACCTGTATCTGTTGGAGAAGTAGGAGATATTGCTGTTCATATTGAAACACCAGCACTCTTTAAACAATATTATAAAGATGATGAGCGAACAGCGATGCAATTCCGTGGTGATTATTATATTACAGGTGATAAAGCGAAAAAAGATGAAGAAGGGTATTTTTGGTTTGAGGGTCGCGGTGATGATATTATCATTAGCTCTGGTTACACAATTGGCCCATTTGAAGTCGAAGATGCGCTTGTGAAACATCCGTATGTAAGAGAATGTGCTGTTGTGGCAAGTCCAGATGAAATTCGTGGAAGTGTCGTAAAGGCATTTATCGTCTTAAGGGACAATGTGCAAGAAAAAGAAGAATCATTAATACCTATACTCCAAGAACATGTCAAAGAATTAACAGCACCATATAAATACCCTCGTAAAATTGAATTTGTAGAAGAACTACCAAAAACAATTTCCGGAAAAATTAGACGCGTTGAACTTAGAAAACAAGAAATGGGGCTTGCATCAAAGTAAGACAGATATTGCGAATATAGAAAAATATCTAAATCTTGATGAGGAAAGAGCATCTCCATTTTCGATTATAGATTTTGCAACAGCGTTTACTTGGTAAAAGAGACAGAATATTTCAACTGAGTTGTTGCGTACACATGAAATATGTGATATTCTTATCAAGAACGTATGTTCTATATGTGTTTGAATATGACTATGTAATGCTTGACCAAAAAATTAAAAAGAGGTGCCTTTTATGATTTTAGGTATTAACCCGTATTTAGTTTTGGATGGTAATGGACAAGAAGCGGTGAAGTTTTATGAACATGCATTAGATGCAAAGGTTGAAATCATGCAAACGTTTGGAGAAATGCCTGAAACTCCAGGATTTACTGTTCCAGATGAGGTGAAAGATCGCGTTTTACATGCGCATTTAAAAGTTGGGAATACAGACCTGATGATTTCAGATACATTCCCAGGTAAACCATACGAAATTGGATCACAAGTAACGGTGGCCATTAGATTGAGTGATGCAGAGAAGGCAAAAGAAGTATTTGGAAAATTGCAAGATGGCGGTGAAGTCATTATGCCAATTCAAGAAACTTTCTGGAGCCCGGCATATGGACAGGTGAAAGATAAATTTAACGTAGAATGGCAAGTGTCAACAATCCCTGCTAATCAGGATTAGTTTTTGGAAAAGCACCATGTGATACAAATGGTGCTTTTTTTCTACGTTTTGATTTCGTAGACTAGAAAGAAAAAGGGGGATGAGATGATGGGAGAGATATGGTACGGCGGAAATATCTATACGATGAACAAAGAAAATGAAACAGTCGAGGCGGTTTATATTGAAAATGGAAAGATCGTCGATTTAGGAAATAAAAAGGACTTAGAAAGTCGATATCCATTTGAAAAGTTACACGATCTAAAAGGAAGAACGATGATCCCAGGTCTTGTGGATAGTCATATGCACCTTATTGGGCATGGAGAGAGGTTGCTTCGATTAGATTTATCAAGTTGTACATCTTATAAGGAAGTACTCGATCTTGTTAAGGAAAGGATAGAAGAGGTACCAGTAGGTTCATGGATTATTGGAGAAGGATGGAACGAAAATAATTTCACAGATATTAAAAAGGTTCATGTCCTTGATTTAGATGCAATTTCGAAAGAACATCCGATTTTATTAAAACGTGTTTGTCGCCACGTTACATGGGTGAATTCTTACATATTGGAAAGAGCAAGTATAACAGCAGAAACGTCAGATACAAAAGGTGGAAAAATTGGTCGTGGAACAAAAGGTGAACTAACAGGGCTGTTGTATGAACAGGCGCAAGATTTAATCAAGCACGTTCAGCCGGAAATTAATGAAGCGTATTTACAAAGGGCACTGCAAACAGCGATTCAAGATTGCTGGAAATGCGGCCTAGTAGGAGGGCATACGGAAGACTTAAATTATTACGGCGGTTTTCAAAAAACGTATAACGCATTTTCATACGTCATAAAGGAAATGCCATTTAAAGCGCATTTATTGGTGCACCATGAAGTCGCACATGAACGAAAAGAGTATAAGAATGAGCATTATATTGAATTTGGTGCAATGAAAATCTTTTCAGATGGTTCGTTTGGTGGAAGAACAGCACTACTCAGTGAGCCATATGAAGATGCCAAGGAAACGAATGGCGTGGCAATCTTTTCTCGGGAAGAACTGGCCGAACTAGTGAGAAAAGCGCGTAATTTACATATGCCGGTTGCGATTCATACAATTGGTGATTTATCGCTTGAGTATGTGATTGATGCGCTAGAACTATACCCACCGGCAGAAGGGCTACGCGATCGTATTATTCATTGTCAGCTTGCGCGTGAAGAATTAATTGAGCGGATGAAGTCCTTGCCGGCCATCATTGATATTCAGCCTGTTTTCGTCTCATCTGATTTTCCATCAGTGATTGAAAAGTTAGGAGAGCATCGCCTTCGGTATGCGTATGCTTGGAAAACGTTACTCGGTGCCGGATTACATTGCGCAGGTGGATCAGATGCACCAATTGAACAAGTAAATCCGTTTTTAGGAATCTATAGTGCGGTAACGCGGAGAAGCTTTATTGATGGGGCATGTTACATACCTGAAGAGAAGTTATCTATATTTGAAGCGGTCTCTTTATTTACAACTGGAAGCTCCTATACGATTGGAAAAGAAAACAAACGCGGTAAAATTGTAAAAGGATATGAAGCGGATTTTACAATTATAGATCGTGACATATTTGAAGTTGAAGCAGAGGAAATAAAAAATATACAAGCTATCGCAACTGTAATAGATGGTCAAATTGTATACCAAAAATAATAGCAGCGGTTCGCTAATACACGACGTGTGAATCACAATAAAATGAGTGCCAGTAAATCTTCTGGCACTCGTTTTTTGCTGTTTATAAAAACGTTCTCTGTACTTTTTCCCAGAACGAATTATTTTTTAGTTTTACTGTTTTAATTTGTTTATCGCTTAAACGTACGACTGCTTTTTCAACTTGTTTAATGCTAAGTGCTTCGTTATCCATGCCAATAACAGGATAATCATTACCGTCTGGAATAAGTTTTAACGTTAAAGTACGTTCATGGTTTAAAATAAACGGTGATCCAAGTGTACGATATGTGTTGTTGTTTAAAGAAGCGAGTTCACTTATTTGGAAGCATGGGATGAGTGGGTCGACAACCGCGCCATGCAATGATTTATTATAAGCTGTACTTCCTGTCGGAGTAGAAATAACTAAGCCGTCCCCTCTAAATGTTTCAAAATATAAATTATCAACATGCACATCTACTACAAATGTTTTAATGATGCTAGAGCGTAAAGAAAATTCATTTAAACAATGGAAAGATGTGTCATGATCAACATCTATTTGAATTGTTGGGTATTTACGCACTTCAATTTCATTTTGTGTAATTTCTTGAAGGGCTGTATCGACATGGTCAATATGGAAATCACAGTAGAAAGAAATTTCATCTTTCGTAGAAACACCTGCATATAAGCAATCTTCTCTAAAGCCTGTTTTGCGAACGGCTTGTAGGAAGGTTCCATCATCTCCAACACTGACGATAGCGTTTGCATTTTTTGGATGATCTAATATGGTAAATCCATTTTCCTCTAAAATACGATATATTGGCTTCATTTTTTCAACAAGCGTTGCTTTGTCATCACCATAAAAGAAAAATAAATTGCGACGATCTGCCATTCTGTATCCCTCCATTGCAGTCAAATTTAGCGTTGTGCTCCATTAGAAAAACTGATGGTATGCTCAAATAGTATATTTCGATATAAAATGTCAAAATCCCTCTTTATTTTTAGAAAAATTTTTATATTCAATTTTATCACTTCTTGTTTAATCCTGCTTGAACCTGTCGATAATGGATGTGGAGTGAAAGGATGGTACGAATGAAGTGGCTTGTAATTGGAATTGGGATTCTTCTCCTGCTCGTTTTACTTATACTATTGTCGAGACTATCGCTTAAAGTGACGTTTTTATATTCAGAAATGGAGAAACAATGTTTATTTCAAGTGAAAATATGGATGATTCACTATACGTTTGATATTTTAGAAAGAATTGAAAAACAGCAAAAAAAAATCGGACAAAAAATTGAAAAAGCAGAAGAAGATGGAGGAATTGAGAATAAAATTATGGCGCAGCTTGATAGTATCGGGGAACTGATAAAAAAGCTACAAGAGATCCATACTATCATTAAAGATTTTCTTAAAAAAGTGAAAATCAATAGGTGGAAATGGCATTCACAAATTGGAACTGGGGATGCAGCTAGCACCGGAATTGTCACTGGATATGCATGGGGGACAAAAGGAATGGTCGCTGGAGTCTTGGGGCAATATACGCATGTTATTGATATACCCGAGTTTGAAATTACACCTGTGTTTCAAGGGAAAGGATTTGCATCGAAAGGCGAATTAACAGCATCCTTTCGCATATATCGTGCTACAGTGGCAGGAGTAAAAATACTGTGGTTTATGAGAAAACAAAGATCTAGTGCAGTTGAAAAATCTGCACAAGCATAGGGGGATAAAATGGATCATCCAATTCAAGGTTTAATGACAACTGCAATGCAGCATTTAAAGCAAATGACAGATGTAAATACAATTATCGGCGATCCAATTAAAGCAGCGGATGGAAGCGTCATTTTAACGGTTTCTAAAGTGAGCTTTGGATTTGCTGCTGGCGGTAGTGAATTTGGAAGAATAGAAAATACTGGCCGTCATCCGTTTGGAGGAGGTAGCGGTGGTGGAGTTTCCATTAATCCGGTTGCTTTTCTTGTTATAAATGGAAAAGGTGTAAAAGTCCTACCTTTAGATAATCAAGCACATATCATCGATAAAATGATTGAACTAGCACCACAAGCCGTCGATAAAGTGAAGGAAATGATGGAGAAGCGAAAAGGTGATGAACCAGAATTTGAAATCTAACACCGAAAAGAAGCTAATCGATTGGTTAGCTTCTTTATTTTTTTGTAAATAAAGCGATTTTATTTGCATTCTGCATGGGGACAAACTATCATTTACATTGTACATATTTTGTTTAAATAAGGGAGGATTTTTAAGTGGCAAACGTAACTTTTAAAGGTAACCCAATTACTTTAGTTGGAACAGAAGTTAAAGTTGGTGATCAAGCGCCAAATTTCCAAGTGTTAGCAAATGACTTATCTCCAGTAAGTTTAGAAACATACAAAGGTGAAGTGAAATTAATTAGTGTTGTGCCATCTATCGACACAGGTGTGTGTGATGCACAAACTCGTCGTTTTAACCAAGATGCAGCAGGTATTGAAAACACGAAAGTATTAACAATTAGTGTGGACCTACCATTTGCTCAAAAACGCTGGTGTGCAGCAAACGGCTTAGAAAACGTAGCAACACTTTCTGATCACCGTGACCTTTCATTTGGTGAAGCTTACGGCGTAGTAATGAAAGAGCTTCGTTTACTTGCTCGTGCGGTATTCGTAGTAGACAGTAACGACAAAGTAGTTTACGTAGAATACGTAAGCGAAGGCACAAGCCATCCAAACTACGAAGCGGCATTAGAAGCAGCAAAAGCGGCGAAGTAATGCTAAGGAAGGCGACCTCTTTCTAAGAGGTCGTTTTTTCTTACGTATTGTCGAACCGTTATATTGAAAAAATTGCTGATATAATCTTCATTTTGAAAAGGGGGCTCTAAAAAAGAGGTCGCTTTTTCTTTTGGGAAAAAATTAGATTACCCCGCATTAACGGGCAGTAAAGCTCCTACCTCAAGATGTAGTAACACAAAGAATCTAGTTGGGAGATAAACTGCCCGTAAATGCCCGATTGGTCACGGCTAATAATCAGTGGAGGATGAAGAAACCTCCCCACTGATTAAAGTTTCACTTTATGGTATGATATAGGTTATGTGTAATTGACTGAAGGAGGAATATATGTGAGTCAGGCAGTAGAAACATTATTTTCTATTTTTGATTCTTCTACCGTAATTTTACGTAAAGAATTGGATGTAACATATTTAGAAGCGCTTGTAGAAACAGGAGATAACTTGTTTGAAGGAGCGATTCTGCAAGAGGAATTATCTGAATCAACAATTGAACGGTTGAATCGTGAATATAGTAAATTTAATGAAGAAACATATAAAAGCGAAGAAATTCGCAAAGCGTTTCAGCTTGCCATCCTAAAAGGGATGAAAGAGGGTGTACAAGCCAATCATGAAATGACACCTGATGCAGTTGGAATGTTTATGAGCTATTTATTCCATAAATTTATGAAAGATCAAAAAGAAATCGTTGTTTTAGACCCTGCTATTGGGACAGGTAACTTAATGACGACAATCTTTAATGGTGCGCAAGAAGGTACAACGATAAGCGGATTTGGTGTAGAAGTGGATGATGTACTTGTTAGACTTGCTTTAGTGAATGCGAATTTACAAAAGCAAGCAATCGAGTTCTTCAATCAAGATGGACTAGCCCCGCTTTATATTGACCCAGTAGATGCAGTTGTTTGTGATTTACCAGTTGGGTTTTATCCAAACGAAATTGGTGCAAGTGAATATACTTTAAAAGCAGATGAAGGAATGTCTTACGCACATCACTTATTTATTGAGCAAAGTGTAAAGCATACTAAAGAAGGTGGCTATTTATTCTTCTTAGTACCTAACTTCATCTTTGAAAGTGATCAAGCTCCAAAATTACATGCATTTATTAAAGAAACAAGCTTTATTCAAGGGCTATTACAGCTCCCTGTTTCCATGTTTAAAAACGAGAAAAATGCAAAAAGTATATTTGTTCTTCAAAAGAAAGGTCCAAATGTAACGATGCCAAAGCAGGCGTTACTAGTGGAATTACCTAAGTTTTCCAATATGAAAGCGATGGAGGACATCATGGACCAATTAAATAATTGGTTTGCAACTCATAAGGCGTAAAATATGTAACAGGTGTATCTGGTGATATAGTACAGTTTTTATATCATGTGTGTTTACTTTTAATATATACAAGAGTAAACTGAATTTTTTTGAAATCTGTAATATATATTTTTTCTTGGTGTTACAATTTTTTCACTTGAAATATATGTCGTACGATGTTTAAATTAAACTCGTGAGTATAAAATTTACTGGGAATGAAACGTTTTCATCTTTGGTAAATTTAATCAGATAAAATCGAGCGGTTTGTGGTTTCATCCACACAACTACCAAGAGAAAAAGGGGCGAAAGACTAGATGTCAAAAATCATCGCGATTAATGCAGGAAGCTCTTCCTTAAAATTCCAATTATTTGAAATGCCAAGTGAAACAGTATTAACAAAAGGTTTAGTAGAACGTATCGGTTTAGAAGATAGTATCTTCACAATTACTGTGAACGGCGAAAAACAAAAGGAAATTACAAACATTCCAGATCATGCAGTAGCAGTTAATATGCTTCTTAACAAATTAACTGAAAACGGAATCGTGAAATCTCTTGATGAGATTAGTGGTATTGGCCACCGCGTTGTACACGGCGGCGAAAAGTTTGCTGATTCTGTTTTAATTACTGACCAAGTATTAGCAGATATCGAAGATTTAAGCGACTTAGCACCACTTCATAACCCAGCAAACATTGTAGGTATTAAAGCATTCCAAGAAGTACTTCCAAACGTACCAGCAGTAGCAGTATTTGATACAGCATTCCACCAAACAATGCCGGAATCTGCGTATCTTTACAGCTTACCATATGAATACTATGAGAAATACGGCATCCGTAAATACGGTTTCCACGGAACTTCTCATAAATATGTAACAGAGCGTGCGGCTGAATTATTAGGTCGTCCACTTGAAAGCTTACGTTTACTTTCTTGCCACTTAGGTAATGGTGCAAGTATTGCTGCTGTAGAAGGCGGAAAATCTATCGATACTTCTATGGGCTTTACTCCACTTGCTGGTGTAACAATGGGTACACGTTCTGGTAATATTGACCCTGCGTTAATTCCATTCATCATGGAAAAAACAGGTCAAAATGTAGAAGAAGTAGTTAACGTATTAAACAAGAAAAGTGGTATGTTAGGTCTTACTGGTTACTCTAGTGACTTACGTGACATCATCGCGAAAGAAGAAGAAGGCGACGAGCGTGCGAAAGTAGCATTAGATGTATTCGTAAGCCGTATTCATAAATACATTGGTTCTTACGCAGCTCGTATGAAAGGCGTTGATGCAATCATCTTTACAGCTGGTATTGGTGAAAACAGTGCAATCGTACGTGAGCGCGTATTAGAAGGCCTTGAATTTATGGGCGTATACTTTGATGCAAAACGCAACAACGTATTCGGTGAAGAAGCATTTATCAGCTTCCCTCACTCTCCAGTAAAAATTATCATAATTCCAACTGACGAAGAAGTTATGATTGCTCGTGACGTATTACGTCTTGGAAACATTGGTTAATATATGTAAAAAAGACAGGATCCTATAGGATCCTGTCTTTTATTTTTGCTGTGAGAAAATGCATGAGTTCATTTGGATACAAAACTTTTTCTTGCTCAAGAAATGCTATCATAGGAATCCATTTTGCATATGCATTACGTTCGCCATCTCGCACAGGAATCATTTCGTTTTCATGTAGCGATGGATCTAAAAAACGAAGAGAGTACAACTGAATGATTTCATGCCCCCCATGAAACATGTTTTCAAGGCATCCTAAGTAATCAATCACTTCTATCTGTGTCCCCAGTTCTTCTTTATATTCACGAATCACTGTTTCAGCTGATTTCTCTCCAAATTCAATAGAACCGCCGAGTGGTCTATAATATGTTTCACCTTCCGTAACATACTCTTGAACGAGAATTCGTTCGTTATGAAGTACAATTCCAAATACCTTTGCGCGTGGATACATAAATATCCCTCCTGTGTGCTGGATAAATATATGTTTAACTTATCAGATTTACAAAGAAAAACCGGAAATATGTTACAATAGAAAAAAATTGAGCGAGGTGGTTGCTACGATGCGATCAAAGCGAGAACAAGCCATTTTACAAGAGGTTAAAAACTGGGAAGGACAATTGTTAGAACAGGAGTCTACCGATTTTCAAAAGGTTTTTGATAAGTGGTTGCATACTTCAATTGCAAAAGTTCCAGAGAAAAAGCGAAAAGAGTTTTTTGCGAAAGCAGACGGATGGTTATTCCACCTTCATGCATTGATTCAAAGCTCACAATCACAGCTTGATGCGCGAAATCGTATTTTAGGAACAGCGCGGCTGTTTGATGAATCGATTGAACAACTGGAAGAATTGAAAGAATTATCTATTGATCAGTTAACATATATAGCAGAACAACAAACGGCGCGTCATCGTTTGTATTCTTTCGTACAGGGAGGAGCGACGGGAGTAGGTGGTTTGTTATTACTGACTGCTGATTTTCCTGTCATGATTGCGCTGAATGTAAAAGCTGTTCAGCTGATTGCAACGTCGTTTGGTCATGATGTGAACAAGCCTTATGAAATGATGCTCGCTTTAAAAGTATTCCATGCGGCCCTACTGCCAGCAAGACTCCAGCAATATGCTTGGTATAACTTGCTTCAGGAGTTAGAACAAGAAGATTCGTTCTTTTATGAAGGGGAAGAAGAAGTATTAAAACCGGCTTCTACAGAAGTTGTGTTAAAACAAATTTTGAAGACTTTTTCCATCTATGCGCTTCGTCGCAAACTATTCCAGGGTATTCCTGTGTTAGGGATCGCGATTGGTTCCACGGTGAATTATCGCTTAACGCGGAATGTAACAGAGTTTGCAAACAGGTTCTATCAAGTGCGTTACATATTAGAAAAAGAAAAAAGAGCATAAAAAAGCGAGAGGCAAAGGCCTTTCGCTTTTTAGTTTGTTGCATGTTTTTTTGACATTGGAATAGATACTGCTTTCTTTTCTGTTTTTGGATAGTAAATTAAATCCAATGTTTTTGCCTGAACGGCAATTGAAAGGATAGTAAAAGCAATTTCTGTCCATGTTAAATAATATAATGAAAGCGCTAGAACAATCGCGTCAAAGACGAAGAAAATTTGCCCAATTGTAAAGCGAGTTTTTTTGCTTAGTACAATTGTTAAAATATCGTCTCCACCGGTTGCACCGCCAAATCGCAATATAAAACCGAGTCCAATACCAGCTAGCGCGCCGCCTACTACTGCAGCTATCCATAAATGATTTGATAAATCTACTGTAAACGGAGAATAGTTTTCCATTAAAGAATAGAATACTCCGAATGAAATCGAGCCCATAAATGAATAACCAACCATTTTTTTACCTAAAAATGTAGCGCATAATAAAATGACAGGGATATCCATTAATACAGTTGAAATTGACGGTGAAATATCAAAAAAGTTTTGGATAAATAGTGCAATTCCTACAAAGCCACCTTCAGTTAAGTGGTTTTGGAAATGAATGTGATACAGTGCTGCTGATAAAATAAATGAACCGATTAAAACCATAAAAATTTCTTTAATAATTTGTCGACTTTGGATGTTCCTCATCGTTATTCCTTCTTTCCGTAGTTAGTAGTCCTTTTTGTGTTGTAAACTAACTACGAGCCCATGTAGCCTTCAGTTAGTTTACGTAAAACTAACTACGCTATATGTCGCTGAAGAAATAACGAATAATCCTCTCGTCCATCAATTCTCCCTACCTTCGTTTTGGTTTAAGTCTAAAAACGACTAAACAAAACTTTGAGTAGGATTTGTTATTTAGCAATCCTGCTCTCTTCTTCGTTTTGTTTAGCGAGTAACAATAAAGGCTTAAACAAAACGCTATGTGTAAGAAGAGTCTTTTCGTTGCCAAATTATCCTTCGGGCAATCATAATTTCCCCACTCTCGTATTTTTTTCGCTAGACTAAAAGATCTGAGCTGAAAAATACGCTACGTGTAAGATTCATCAATTCGATGCCACATGCTCCTTCGAGCGATCATGATATCTAAATCCTTTCTGTAAAAGATTTTATATTATTATATCATACTTTCTAAAAATGTATGTGGATGGAAACCGACAATAACAGAAGAAAAAACTACATAATTTGCAGTTTCATTGCGATTGAATTAGGATTCTTATATATTTTTGTAGAATAGTCTTGTTTGTTCAGGATTTATAAGTAATAAGTGGGTAGTGCTCATGATAGTAACGATAAGTTATACATAAGGAATAGAGGGTGGAAATAAGGCGGGATTTTGAATCATGGCAAGACAAAATTATTCATTTTGCTGCTTTGTATTGTTTGTATCTGTTTTGTCTTTAAAGAAAGCCTCCCAACTAATGACACTAAGAAAAGTGAGGACAATAATGACAAAAGCTCTCATGACTTTTATGCTCCTTTCAAAATCTATTTTTATTTATTATATGGTATAAATGAGTAAATTTACAAAATAAAAGAGATAAAATGAAATTCATTTTATCTCTTTTTTGTTTGTGTTTACTACATACTTAATGCTTTTTTCCCCATGTAATTGTAACTGCTAATAAATTTGCTTTTTGGAATTTTAGCCCCTTTGCCACGTCGAAGAGGGTCATTAATATATACATAATCATTATCATACCCAGTGACTAACACGGCGTGCATATCAAAATCCGCTTGTATCACTTTCCCTGATAAAGTTTTCCAACTTTTTGGAGATACAGGATGTGAAAAAGATGCTGTAATCCAAGTTACAACCGGTTTGCCCTGTCCTACTAAACGCTCAATTTTAGAAAAATCAGAGCCTGTTAAATTGATACCGCTGTTTGTATAACGGTCTAATACTTTTTTTAATGGGGCTGGATCAATTGAATAACCAGGAGATGCGCCTGTTACATCTCCAACAAATCCAACTGAAGGGTCTCCCCACGTTAAAATAGATCCAGCGCCTCTTATCATAGGTGTAGAATCAACAGGTAATTGTTTAGCTAATGTTAGCTTGTCTACATTATGTCCGTGATATTTTAGCATCATTGTCATGGAAACAACTTCACATCCATTACGTAGCTCAGGTAGTTGGAAAATCATCGGAGCATCTAAATACACAGACTCTTTTTTCATGACTCCATCTTCATATAAGTAATACCATTTTCCATTATCTTGAATCCATCCAGTAGCCATATCGCCGCCACTATGAAGATAGTACCAGTTAGCGCCGTCAAAATACCAACCTGTACGCATGACGCCATCGTGCTCAAGGAGATACCATTTTCCGTTCACCTTTGTCCATCCAGTAGCCATATCGCCGCCATTATGAAGATAGTACCAGTTAGCG
>NZ_JAHCDO010000044.1:0-18289 GCF_050768835.1 Bacillus pfraonensis
GACAGAAGGTGTGATTCAAACTACACCTCTTATAAATGGTGATCGACTCTCTTTTCAAATAAAAGTCTCTAATCAAGATACATTGCAATTAATGTACAAAATTCAATCAGCTGAGCAAAAAGAACAGTTGCGGAAATTACATGCTGGTATGACCTGTGGATTTCAAGGAGAAATGAAAGTGCCATCAGAAGCACGGAATTTTCATGGTTTTGACTATCGTGACTATTTACATAAGCAAAAGATTCATTTTTTATTTGAAGCGAAAGAGATTTCAAATTGTACGCAAAATTCTTTAACGTTTATACAGTGGGTCTTTTTATTGCGCCAAAATGCGGTGTCGAAAGTCGTAGAAATGTTTCCCGGACAATCTGGGGCATTTATGAATGCATTGTTGTTTGGTGATCGGCAACTAATGGCATTTGAAGTAGAAGAACGATACCAACAATTGGGCCTTATCCACCTATTAGCGATTTCTGGATCCCATATTGTATTATTAATGGCAATTGGCTATTTTATTTTACTTCGAATCGGAATAACAAGGGAAATGACGACAATATGTCTTGTTGTTTGTATTCCACTTTATATGTTTTTAGCAGGAGCGTCTCCATCTGTCATAAGGGCTTCTGTAACAGGTGTTATGGTATTGCTAGCACTCATGCATTCTATTCGTATTTCAAGTGTAGATGTGCTTAGTATGACGGCTATATTGATGCTGGTATATGATCCTTATATGGTCTTCGATATAGGATTTCAATTTTCTTTTGTTGGTAGTTTTGCGCTTTTGTTATCGGCAAATCGTCTTTTGCATCGTGACAATGGTCTCATTCAAAATACAATCTATCTTTCTGTTATTTCACAACTTGCTAGTATTCCTATTTTGTTATATCACTTCGGTTATTTTTCTCCATATAGCATCTTCCTCAATCTTATATATGTCCCGTTTCTATCTTTTATTGTGCTACCATGTAGCATCGCTATTTTTCTTTTTATGTTATTTGTTCCTTTAGTATCGATAGGATTGGCGCATGGATTATCAGTATGTTTAATGTTTTCTAATGAGATTCTTCAGTATTGTGAAAACCTCCCATTTCTTCGCCTTACTTTTGGACAAACACCTGTATTCCTTGTTGTTTTATATAGTTTTAGTATTATAGGTATATTTGTTGTGTGGGAAAAAACGATCAAAAAATGTATTTTGTCCATAGCTGCTGGATTTTTCCTCTTTATATGTATTAGTCATTATATTTCACCTTATTTCCGTGCCAGCGGAAGTGTGACTTTTATTGATGTTGGACAAGGGGATGCAATCTTGATTCGTCTTCCGTATGACAAGGGAATTTATCTCATTGATACAGGGGGGACAATCTCTGTAAAAAAGGAAGTATGGCAGAAGAAAAAACATGAGTTTTCTGTCGGGCACGATATTCTCATTCCGTTTTTACAAAAAGAAGGTATTCGGAAAATTGATAAGTTAATTGTGACGCATGGTGATGCAGATCATATGGGAGCGGCTAAAGAATTGTTATCTACCATTGTTGTAGAGGAAATTGTATTTGGAAAGAAACGAGAAGATACTGTGCTCGAAAAAGAATTGAGACAAATTGCAAAACAAAAAAATATAAGGGTAAACATCGTGGAAGAAGGGGATAGATGGCAAGTAGATGAAGCATTATTTACAGTGCTATCACCAAAGGGAGAGGAGAATAGGGATAACGATTCATCTATTGTATTATGGGCAAAGTTAGGTGGATTTACCTGGCTGTTTACTGGAGATTTAGAAGAAAAAGGCGAACAGCGAATCATAAAGCAATATCCAGAGTTACGAGCAGATATTTTAAAGGTTGGGCATCATGGTAGTAAGACATCGTCTTCAGCTGCCTTCTTACACCTTATTCAGCCCCAAAAGGCCATTATTTCAGCTGGAGAGCGTAATCGATATGGGCATCCGCACCAACAAGTGCTAGAGCGTTTGTTAGAGCTTGATATTGAAATATGGCGAACGGATAAACAAGGAGGAGTTTTCTATGTTTTTGAAGGCGAAAGGGGAACGTTTCGAAGTAAACTGACATATGATGAAGCACAGAAAAGGTGAAGTGAAAAAGGAAGGCCGCAAGCAGCAGCCTTTAAGAACCAATAAATTTAATAATTGTTGCAATAATGAAAAGTGTTGCGAAAAAACCAAATGAGACGATAAAACCTACCCCTGAATCAATAGCGTCATTGCGTTTACTTTGAACGTTTTGCTCAAATTCATTCATTTAGAATCCCTCCCCAACATTCCATTTTAGTATAAGATATTGTCAGAAAAAAATCTACAATTTCCATATGAAGATAAATAGAGGATATATTTGTAGAAACAGGTGTTAAATCTTATGCAAGTAGAAGGTAGAAATTTGATTTCCAAGCATGTTAACAGTTAACAATTATACTTATCCAGTAGTAGTGAATAATATCGGTAAGGTGGTTACCGCACACCAATAAGAATCCCGGGACTTATTGCGTGGCGTTTTATATAGATAAAGGGACGGGTTATTTAAGCCTGTTCCTTTGTACTTGTAAAACAAAAGATAGCACATTAGTATAGAGATATATTGCCAAGTTAGGGAGTAGGAAAAAGTATGAGTGAGATACATAAGAAGATTAAAAAGAAACAGTTTGCACCATTTTATTTAATATATGGAACGGAAGCTTATTTTATAAATGAAACAATAAAGCTTATAACAACGGAAGCGTTAGCTGAGGAAGATCGTGAGTTTAATGTTGTAACGTATGACTTAGAAGAAGCGTATTTGGAAGATGTAATAGAAGATGCACGAACGCTTCCATTCTTTGGAGAACGTAAAATCTTATTAATTAAATCGCCACTGTTCTTGACATCACAAAAAGAAAAATTAGAACAAAATATAAAGATTTTAGAGGAGTATATTGCAGAGCCTTCTCCATTTTCAATTGTTGTATTTGTAGCTTCTTATGAAAAATTAGATGAGCGAAAAAAAATCACAAAATTATTAAAGAAAACAGCAGATGTAGTAGAAGCTAATGCGATGCAAGTACAGGACGTTCGTAAATGGATTGTGGCTCGTGCGGATGAAGTACATGTACATATTGAAGAAACAGCGGTTAGCTTGCTGTTAGAGCTTGTAGGAAGCAATGTGACGATGTTAGCCAAGGAAATGGATAAGTTGACCCTTTATGTTGGCGTGGGTGGAGAAGTTACAACAGAGCTTGTGGCAGAACTTGTGCCAAAATCAGTTGAACAAAATGTGTTTGCGTTAACAGAAAAGGTAGTAAAAAAGGATATTGCTGGAGCTATGAAAATTTTAGATGGGCTATTTACGCAGCAAGAGGAACCAATTAAATTGTTGGCGTTATTAGTGAGTCAATTTCGTTTGCTCAACCAAGTAAAAGAACTGCAGCAACGTGGGTATGTGCAGAATCAAATTGCTTCGCATATTGGTGTTCATCCATACCGGGTAAAATTGGCGATGAATCAAACGAAATTTTTCTCGTTTGAAGAATTGAAAAAAGTTATTTTAGAGTTAGCTGAAGCTGACTATAGTATGAAAACGGGGAAAATGGATAAGAAACTTGTCTTAGAGTTTTTCTTAATGCGTTTAAATCATATTGGATAAATAAAAGCGGAAGCTCTAGCTGAATAAAATACAAAAAAGTTCATGCCATTTGTTGCGTGAACTTTTTTGTATATAAAAAACGATCCAAATGGATCGTTTTTTAAACGCCTTACGCGTTTACTTGTTTCGCTAAGCGAGATTTTTGACGAGCTGCAGCGTTTTGGTGGATAAGACCTTTACGAGCTGCTTTGTCAAGTTTTTTAGAAGCAGTTTTGAAAGCTTCTTTAGCATTTTCAAGATCGTTATTAGTAACTAAAGCTTCTACAGTTTTAACAGCTGAACGCATGTCAGACTTGATAGAAGCGTTATGTGCACGACGCTCTTCGCTAAGTTTAGCGCGTTTGATAGCAGATTTGATGTTTGCCATACTTTTCACCTCCCTGGTGCGATCGAGTGACTCGATACTTACATAGAACAAGTGATATTCTATCAAACAGAGAAGAGAATTGCAATAGCGAGATCAATGAAATTTCATGTAAAGGAAAGAATGGCCTTAAATAATTTTGGGGAATCTAACTATATTTACTATGAATTACGGAGGAGATAGGATGAAAGAACCATTAGATTTAAGTAAATATAGTGTGAGAACAGACCTTGCAGTAGAAGCTCATCAAATGTTGCAAGAACGTCAGCAAGAACAAACGGGAGTCCAAGGTGTTATTGTAAAAGAACGTGAAGAAGAAGGGATTACGATTACGAAAGTGATCATCGATGAGAGCGCTTCTGAAGCAATGGGTAAAAAACCAGGGAATTATTTAACGCTTGAAGTGCAAGGGATTCGTCAGCAAGATACGGAATTACAGCAAAAGGTAGAGCGTATTTTTGCAAAAGAATTTTCGTATTTATTAGAAGAAATTGGGATATCTAAAGAGGCGAGCTGTTTAATCGTTGGGTTAGGGAATTGGAATGTAACACCAGATGCGCTTGGTCCAATCGTTGTAGAAAATGTGCTTGTGACACGCCACCTTTTTAAATTACAGCCTGAAAGTGTAGAAGATGGGTATCGTCCTGTTAGTGCGATCCGTCCAGGTGTCATGGGAATTACAGGGATTGAAACGAGCGATGTCATTTATGGCATCATTGAAAAGACAAAACCGGACTTTGTGATTGCAATTGATGCACTTGCTGCTAGGTCTATTGAACGAGTAAATAGTACGATACAGATTTCAGATACGGGAATTCATCCTGGATCAGGTGTAGGAAATAAACGAAAAGAACTAAGTAAAGAGACGCTCGGAATTCCTGTGATTGCGATTGGTGTTCCGACGGTTGTAGATGCTGTTTCCATTACGAGTGATACGATTGATTTTATTTTAAAACATTTTGGTCGTGAAATGAGAGAAGGTGATAAACCGTCTCGCTCTTTATTACCAGCTGGCTTTACATTTGGAGAAAAGAAGAAATTAACAGAGGAAGATATGCCAGATGAAAAAAGCCGTAATATGTTTTTAGGGGCAGTAGGTACATTGGAAGATGAAGAAAAGCGAAAATTAATATATGAAGTGTTAGCTCCTCTTGGACATAATTTAATGGTGACACCGAAAGAAGTAGATGCATTTATTGAAGACATGGCAAATGTGATAGCAAGTGGTTTAAATGCAGCGCTTCATCATCAAATTGATCAAGATAATACAGGTGCCTATACACATTGATGAGAAGGGACGGCCTGATTTGAGTCGATTTATGCTTCAGTGTATGAGCTGTGTTGTTCTGTTTCTTTTTTTGCTGCTAATCGGAATTGGAATCGCTAATCATGGCTTAAAAAGCATGAAAGGTTATCGGCAGCCAACGTATGAACAAATTGCCCAGATGACAGGAACTGGGAGTGGGAATGTTGATCCGGAAATTTTAGGAGGCACATTTTCGGCATGTGAAAAACAAAAGCAGTTAGAAAGTCTCAGAAGTTTTAATGCTGTAGAAGGACTGGGAATGGGGATCGCGGAATTTACTCGAGGTCTCGCTAAGTTTAGTACAGATATAGTAATTGGGAAAATAAAAGATATTTTTCATCAATTGGGATAATAAAAAGAGGTTGTCTTATCATTTTGTAAGGCAGCCATTTTTTTGTTATAAAAAGGTTTGTCTCGTTTGCTCTGCTCGCATAAGATAAAGAGAGGAAGATTTGTCCTATAAGCAGCACGAGTTTTCATTGAATCTTTGCTGCTCTATTGATATAATCAGTGCTAGTGTATATTGGCGAGACTATTAGGAGTTGAGAACATAGATGAATAAAGAAGAAAGAGCAAAAAGACAGTCCAAAATTCGTAACTTCTCCATCATTGCTCATATTGATCACGGAAAGTCAACGTTGGCAGACCGTATTTTGGAGAAAACAAATGCGTTAACACAGCGCGAAATGAAAGCTCAATTACTTGACTCTATGGATTTAGAGCGAGAGCGTGGTATTACAATTAAATTAAATGCAGTTCAATTAACGTATAAAGCAAAAGATGGTGAAGAATATATTCTTCACTTAATTGACACACCAGGACACGTCGATTTTACGTACGAAGTGTCTCGTAGTTTAGCGGCTTGTGAAGGTGCAATTCTTGTTGTCGATGCAGCGCAAGGTATTGAAGCGCAGACGTTAGCGAACGTATATTTAGCACTTGATAATAATTTAGAGATTTTACCGGTTATTAATAAAATTGACTTGCCAAGTGCTGATCCGGAGCGTGTTCGTCAAGAAGTAGAAGATGTAATCGGTTTAGATGCATCAGAAGCTGTACTTGCTTCTGCAAAAGCTGGCATTGGTATCGAAGACATTTTAGAACAAATCGTTGAAAAAGTACCAGCTCCAGAAGGTGACCCGGAAGAGCCACTTCAATGTATGATTTTTGACTCTTTATATGACCCGTACCGTGGTGTAATCGCATATATCCGTGTTGTAAACGGTACGGTAAAAGTTGGCGATAAAGTACGTATGATGGCAACTGGTAAAGAGTTCGAAGTAACAGAAGTAGGTGTATTCACACCGAAAACAACACAGCGTAAAGAATTGACAGTAGGCGATGTAGGATTCTTAGCAGCATCTATTAAAAATGTGGGAGACACACGTGTCGGTGATACAATCACACATGCGAAACGTCCAGCAACAGAACCATTACCAGGTTATCGTAAATTAAATCCAATGGTGTTCTGTGGTTTATACCCAATTGATTCCGCGCGTTATAACGATTTACGTGATGCATTAGAAAAACTTGAATTGAATGATTCTGCTCTTGAGTTTGAACCAGAAACATCTCAAGCGTTAGGATTTGGCTTCCGTTGTGGATTCTTAGGATTACTTCATATGGAAATCATTCAAGAACGTATTGAACGTGAATTTAAAATTGATTTAATTACAACAGCACCAAGTGTAATTTATAAAGTATATTTAACAAACGGGGAAGAAGTTGTTGTAGATAACCCATCTAACATGCCGGATCCGCAGTCTATTGATCGTGTAGAAGAGCCGTTTGTAAAAGCGGCAATTATGGTTCCAAATGATTATGTTGGGGCTGTAATGGAAATTTGCCAAGGGAAACGCGGTGCGTTTATCGATATGCAATATTTAGATGAGACACGTGTTACGTTAACATATGAAATCCCGCTTTCTGAAATCGTATATGACTTCTTTGATCAATTGAAATCAAATACGAAAGGCTATGCATCCTTTGATTATGAGTTAATCGGTTATAAGCCGTCTAAACTTGTGAAGATGGATATTCTTTTAAATTCTGAACAAGTTGATGCTTTATCATTTATCGTACACCGTGATTCAGCGTATGACCGTGGTAAAGTAATTGTAGAAAAATTAAAAGAATTAATTCCAAGACAACAGTTTGAAGTACCGATTCAAGCGACAATTGGGAACAAAGTTGTAGCGCGTTCTACAATTAAAGCGATGCGTAAAAACGTACTTGCAAAATGTTACGGTGGTGACATTTCTCGTAAACGTAAACTTCTTGAAAAACAAAAAGAAGGTAAGAAGCGTATGAAATCTGTTGGTTCTGTAGAGGTACCACAAGAAGCGTTCATGGCTGTATTGAAAATGGACGATAATTAATGAAAAAGGAGCCGTTTATGCGGCTTCTTTTTTGTATCAGCATACTTTTTTAGACATCTTTACGTCTCTCCTTTACAATAGTTAGGATACTTTTTCGTACAAAAAAGTGGAGATTGATATAGAGTTAGGAGACGAATGATGTCTGAAAATATTCGAAAAGATATTCAAGAAAAGATACAAAAAGGTAATTTTAATTGTGAAAAGGAATTAACTCTTTCTATTATTAGTGGAAAATGGAAAGTTGTTATTTTATGGCATTTAGGTGTAGAAGGGCCGCATCGCTTTAGTGAGTTGCAACGACTATTTCCAAACATTTCTCATAAAGTTTTGTCAAATCAACTAAAAGAATTAATGGAAGATGGAATTATTGGTAGGACAGTATATCCAGAAGTGCCTCCACGCGTAGAATATTTTATGACTGATTTAGGCATGACGCTTTTACCGATCGTCGAAATGATGTATGATTGGGGGAAAATGCGAATGAAGCAAATTCGTAAAGGGTTAGAGAAGTAAAGGAGCCTCCGAAATGCGGAGGTTTTCTTTTTAGAAAGGTAGGAGTGAAGTTTGATGCAAGCTGCATATATTCATATTCCGTTTTGTCAGCATATTTGTCACTATTGTGATTTTAATAAAGTTTTTATTGAGCGTCAGCCAGTTGATCGATATTTGGAGTATCTAGAGAAAGAGATAATAAATACGGTTCAAAAGGTACCATTTGAAAATATGAAAACGATTTTTGTCGGGGGTGGGACACCAACGGCGTTAAATATGGAGCAGACAAAAAAACTGCTTGATATTATTAATCGTCGTTTGCGTCCGTTCGCTCCAAACTGTGAATTAACGTTTGAAGCGAACCCTGGAGATTTGCCGAAAGAAAAGTTGAACTTGCTATTAGAGGGCGGTGTGAACCGAATTAGCTTTGGTGTGCAAACGTTTCGCGATGAATTGCTAGAGAAAATTGGACGTAAGCATACGAGAGAAGATGCGTTTGTAGCAATTCGTGAGGCACAGGAAGTTGGTTTTACGAATATTAATGTCGATTTAATTTACGCATTACCAGGACAAACGATAGAAGATGTGAAAGAAACGTTAAATATCGCATTCACACTCGGTGTACAGCACTTTTCTGCGTATTCTTTAATTGTTGAACCGAAAACTGTCTTTTACAATCTAATGAACAAAGGGAAATTAAGGCTTCCTGGTGAAGACCATGAGGCGAAGATGTATGAAATGGTAATGGATGAGATGAAAAAGCATGGTTACCACCAGTATGAAATTAGTAATTTTTCAAAAGAAGGCTATGAAAGTAGACATAATCTCACATACTGGAATAATGAAACATATTATGGTTTTGGAGCTGGGGCTCATAGTTATGTAAATGGTGAGCGAATTCAAAATGTTGGCCCGCTTAAGCAGTATTTTTCTAAAATCGATGAGACAGGATTCCCTTATTTAGATGTCCATGAGGTAACAAAAAAAGAAAGAATGGAAGAGGAGTTATTTTTAGGGCTTCGAAAAACAAAAGGAGTTTCTAAGTTAGAATTCCAAAAGAAATTTGGCACGGAGATGGATGAAGTCTTTGCAGGGCAGTTGCTGCATAATAAAGAGCATGGATTACTGGAGGAAAAAGATGGTCATGTTTGTTTAACAAGGCAAGGGAAGTTATTAGGGAATGAAGTGTTTCAATCGTTTTTAGTTGATTAACTAGATGTTTCGCGTACATGAAAAAGTTTTACTATTTCGTGACGTTTCCGTTGACAATTGAATGTCAATTTTGGTAAGTTATTAATAGATTTAGCACTCGAAGATAAAGAGTGCTAACAGAGGTGATGATGAGATGCTTACGGAACGTCAGCTCTTAATTTTACAAACGATTATTGATGACTTTATTGGATCAGCACAGCCTGTTGGGTCAAGAACGTTAGCTAAGAAAGACGAAATTACGTTTAGTTCAGCGACCATTCGAAATGAAATGGCTGATTTAGAGGAACTAGGATTTATTGAAAAAACGCACAGTTCCTCCGGTCGTGTTCCTTCAGAAAAAGGATATCGATTTTACGTAGATCATCTTTTAGCACCACAGAATTTACCCAATGAGGAGATTGTACAGATTAAGGATTTATTTGCTGAAAGAATTTTTGAGGCAGAAAAGGTTGCCCAGCAATCAGCTCAAATTTTATCAGAACTCACAAATTATACGGCGATAGTTCTTGGGCCGAAAGTGAGTACAAATAAGCTAAAAAATGTACAAATTGTTCCGCTTGATCATCAAACAGCAGTCGCGATTATCGTAACGGATACAGGGCATGTACAAAGTAAAACGATTACCGTTCCGGAATCTGTTGATTTATCAGATTTAGAAAAGATGGTTAATGTTTTAAATGAAAAGTTATCGGGTGTACCGATGGCAGAATTACACAATAAAATTCTTAAAGAGATTGTGACAGTTCTACGCGGCTACGTCCATAATTATGATAGTGCAATAAAAATACTAGATGGTACATTTCAAGTGCCTTTATCGGAAAAGATATACTTTGGCGGGAAGGCGAATATGCTTTCGCAACCGGAGTTTCATGATATCCAAAAGGTACGCTCCTTGCTGACAATGATCGATAATGAAGCCGCATTTTACGATATTTTACGTAATAAAAAAGTCGGCATTCAAGTGAAAATCGGTCGTGAAAATTCTTCGACAGCTATGGAAGATTGTAGTTTAATTTCTGCAACCTATTCTATTGGAGAAGAGCAGCTTGGAACAATTGCAATCTTAGGTCCGACGAGAATGCAATATTCTCGTGTGATCAGTCTGTTACAATTGTTTACAAGACAATTTACAGATGGTTTGCATGGATTGTATAAACCAAAATAATAAATTCACTCGAGTGATGAACAGAATCATTGCTGGTGTGTAACATAAAAACTATGCGTGGATGCTCATGCTTAGCATGAGCCCTGGTTCCTTTTAAGGAGGTGAAAGTTGTGGAAGAGCGTAACGAAAAAGTAGTTGAAGAAACGAAAGAAACGCAAACTGAAGAAACTATTACAGCAGAAAATAATGAAGAAACTGCAGTAGAAGAAAAAAGTGAAGCGGCTCTTTTACAAGAAAAAGTAGACGAATTGCAAGCGAAGCTGACGGAAACGGAAGGGCAAAAGCTACGTCTACAAGCTGATTTTGAAAACTATAAGCGCCGCGTTCAATTGGATAAGCAAGCGGCTGAAAAATATAGATCACAAAGTCTTGTGTCAGATATTTTGCCAGCTCTTGATAACTTTGAAAGAGCGATGCAAGTGGAAGCAAGTGATGAGCAAATGAAATCCTTATTACAAGGGATGGAAATGGTATATCGTCAATTGCTAGAAGCGCTGACTAAAGAAGGTGTTGAAGCGATTGAGGCTGTTGGTAAACAGTTTGACCCGCATGAACATCAAGCTGTTATGCAAGTAGAAGACAGCGAATTTGAATCAAACGCGATTGTGGAAGAATTCCAAAAAGGTTATAAACTAAAAGATCGTGTGATTCGCCCATCAATGGTAAAAGTAAATCAATAATTTACATAAATGTAGGAGGTTTCGCCATGAGTAAAATTATCGGTATTGACTTAGGTACAACAAACTCTTGTGTAGCTGTTATGGAAGGTGGAGAACCAAAGGTTATTCCAAATCCAGAAGGAAACCGTACAACACCTTCTGTTGTAGCTTTCAAAAATGAAGAACGTCAAGTTGGGGAAGTAGCGAAGCGTCAAGCAATTACAAACCCAAATACAATCATGTCTGTTAAACGTCATATGGGTACAGACTACAAAGTAGAAGTTGAAGGTAAAAACTACACACCTCAAGAAATTTCTGCAATCATTTTACAAAACTTAAAAGCTTCTGCTGAAGCATACTTAGGTGAAACAGTAACGAAAGCTGTTATTACAGTGCCAGCATACTTCAACGATGCAGAACGCCAAGCAACAAAAGATGCTGGCCGTATCGCTGGTTTAGAAGTTGAGCGTATTATTAACGAACCAACAGCAGCTGCGCTTGCTTACGGTTTAGAAAAGCAAGACGAAGAGCAAAAAATTCTAGTATATGACTTAGGTGGCGGTACATTTGATGTATCTATCCTTGAGTTAGCAGACGGAACATTTGAAGTTATTTCAACTGCTGGCGACAACCGTCTTGGTGGTGACGACTTTGACCAAGTTATCATTGATCATTTAGTAGCTGAATTCAAAAAAGAAAACAACATTGACTTAAGCCAAGACAAAATGGCACTTCAACGTTTGAAAGATGCAGCTGAAAAAGCGAAAAAAGATCTTTCAGGTGTAACGCAAACACAAATTTCATTACCATTCATTAGTGCTGGAGCTGCTGGTCCATTACATTTAGAATTAACTTTAACAAGAGCGAAATTCGAAGAGCTTTCAGCTAACTTAGTAGAAAGAACATTAGAACCAACTCGTCGTGCATTAAAAGACGCTGGTCTATCTCCAAGTGAGTTAGATAAAGTTATTCTTGTTGGTGGTTCTACTCGTATTCCAGCTGTACAAGAAGCGATTAAACGCGAAACTGGTAAAGAACCATATAAAGGTGTAAACCCTGATGAAGTTGTAGCATTAGGTGCTGCAGTTCAGGGCGGCGTACTTACTGGTGATGTAGAAGGCGTACTATTATTAGATGTAACACCACTTTCTTTAGGTATTGAAACTATGGGTGGCGTATTCACAAAATTAATCGAGCGTAACACTACGATTCCAACAAGTAAATCACAAGTATTCTCAACAGCTGCTGATAATCAACCTGCAGTAGACATTCATGTACTACAGGGTGAGCGTCCAATGTCAGCTGACAACAAAACATTAGGTCGTTTCCAATTAACGGATATTCCACCAGCACCACGTGGTATTCCACAAATCGAAGTAACATTCGATATTGATGCGAACGGTATTGTTAACGTACGTGCGAAAGACTTAGGAACAAGCAAAGAACAAGCAATTACAATTCAATCATCTTCAGGTCTTTCTGATGAAGAAGTAGATCGTATGGTAAAAGAAGCAGAAGCAAATGCGGATGCTGACCAAAAACGTAAAGAAGAAGTTGAACTTCGTAATGAAGCTGATCAACTTGTATTCCAAACAGATAAAGTTGTAAAAGATTTAGAAGGCAAAGTAGATGCAGCTGAAGTAGCGAAAGCAACAGAAGCGAAAGAAGCATTACAAGCGGCAATCGAGAAAAATGATCTTGATGAAATCCGTGCGAAAAAAGATGCGCTTCAAGAAATCGTACAACAACTAACTGTAAAATTATATGAGCAAGCTCAAGCAGCTGCTGGCGCTCAGCAAGCAGAAGGTGCACAAGGTAACGCTGGTGCAAAAAATGACAATGTAGTTGATGCTGAGTTTGAAGAGGTAAAAGAAGACAAGTAATAAAGTAAAATAAGTAAGATGACAAAAAGTCAAAGTCAAGCGTGCCTTGGCTTTGGCTTTTTTCACACATAAGAAAATGGTTTCTTAGGAACTAAGTTTTTCATCTGAGGGTCTTACGTTTTGCTTTTTGCATACTGTAAGTGAGGAAACTTTGTTGCAAAGCACTTTCTTTCGGTGTTAAAATTACGTTTATGTGAAAGATTCGGGGGTTACAAATTTATGAATAAAAGAGATTATTATGAGGTGCTTGGCCTTAGCAAGGGCGCTTCAAAAGATGAAATTAAAAAAGCATACCGTCGTTTGGCGAAAAAATATCATCCAGACGTAAGTAAAGAAGAAAATGCAATTGAAAAGTTTAAAGAAGTACAAGAAGCATATGAAGTGTTGAGTGATGATCAAAAACGTGCGCAGTACGATCAATTTGGTCATGCTGATCCAAATCAAGGTTTCGGAGGTTTTGGCGGAGGAGACTTTGGTGGAGGCTTCGGATTTGAAGACATCTTCAGTTCATTCTTTGGTGGAGGTGGCGGTCGACGTCGTGATCCAAATGCACCACGCCAAGGTGCTGACTTGCAATATCAAGTTACTTTAGATTTTGAAGAAGCAATTTTTGGTAAAGAATTAAATGTTGAAATTCCAGTGGAAGACCCTTGTGATACATGTCATGGCAGCGGAGCAAAACCAGGAACTTCAAAAGAAACATGTAAGCATTGTTCAGGAACAGGTCAAGTGAGCATAGAACAAAATACGCCGTTTGGTCGCATTGTAAATCGTCAAGCATGTAAACATTGTTCAGGAACAGGCCAAATGATTAAAGAGAAATGTACAACATGTCATGGCTCTGGAAAAGTACGTAAACGTAAAAAAATTAACGTTAAAATTCCAGCAGGTATTGATAATGGCCAACAAATCCGTGTGTCTGGTAAAGGTGAAGCGGGTGTGAACGGTGGCCCGTCTGGAGATTTATATGTCGTTGTTCATGTAAGAAATCATGAATTCTTCGAGCGTGATGGAGATCATATTATTTGTGAAATGCCATTAACATTCGCGCAAGTAGCACTTGGTGCTGAAGTGGAAGTTCCAACTGTTCATGGGAAAGTGAAATTAAAAATTCCAGCAGGGACACAAACTGGGACGGAATTCCGTTTAAAAGGAAAAGGAGCTCCAAATGTACGCGGATATGGTCAAGGTGATCAATACGTAGTGGTTCGTGTTGTTGTACCGACGAAATTAACATCACATCAAAAAGAATTACTGCGTGAATTTGCAGGGCAAGAAGATCAAGATGATAGCTTATTCGGAAAGCTTAAACGAGCTTTCAAAGGGGAATAATGGAAATAAAAAATGGAGTTGGTAAATTGTGAAATGGTCAGAAATTAGTATTCATACAACAGAGGAAGCGGTAGAAGCTGTCTCTCATATTTTACACGAAGCAGGTGCTAGTGGCGTAGCGATTGAAGATCCGGCAGAGTTAACAAAAGAGCGTGAGCAACAGTATGGTGAAATTTATGCGCTCAATCCATCTGAATACCCTGAGGATGGTGTGTTAATAAAAGCATATTTTCCACAAACGGATTCTTTACATGAAACAGTTGCAAGTGTAAAATCATCTATTGATGTACTCCCATCTTTCGACATCGAAATTGGTACAGGAAATATTACGATTAATGAAGTCGATGAGGAAGACTGGGCTACTGCTTGGAAAAAATATTATCATCCAGTTCAAATTTCTGATACATTCACAATTGTGCCGACATGGGAAGAATATACACCTTCTTCTCCAGATGAAAAAATTATTGAATTAGATCCAGGTATGGCATTTGGTACAGGGACGCATCCAACAACAACGATGTGTATTCGTGCGTTAGAAAAAACAGTTGAGCCAGGAAATACAGTCATTGATGTTGGAACAGGGTCTGGTGTATTAAGTATTGCTGCCGCAAAATTAGGTGCGGCATCTGTTCAGGCATATGACCTAGATCCAGTTGCAGTTGAAAGTGCAGAGATGAATGTTCGTTTAAATAAAACGGACGATGTCGTATCTGTAGGGCAAAATAGTTTATTAGAGGGTATTGAAGGTCCAGTAGATTTAATTGTAGCGAATTTACTTGCGGAAATTATTCTACTATTCCCTGAAGATGCAGCGAGAGTTGTAAAACAGGGCGGGCTATTTATTACATCTGGTATTATTGCAGCAAAAGAAAAAACGATTTCTGAAGCTCTAGAAAAAGCTGGATTTACAATTGAAGAAGTGTTAAGAATGGAAGATTGGGTAGCAATCATTGCACGAAATGCGTAATATATAATTTATGATTATAATGAATGGAGAAGTCTCTCGCTATAAAGGTGAGGGACTTGCCGTTTGTTATATTAAAATGATAACGTTTCGTTCTTTTCGTAAGTGCGGACTTACGAAAGGAACGAAACTTTGCTAAGGTGATGAGATGCAACGTTATTTTGTAGAAGAGAAGTATGTAAATGATGCAAGTATTCGTATTATAGGTGATGATGTGCATCATATCGCAAGAGTGATGCGTATGTCAGCTGGTGATCACATTTATTGCTGTGTAAACGGTAAAACAGCGATGTGTACAATTGCTGAAATTACCAGTGAATTTGTGGATAGTGCTATTGTAGAATGGATAGAGGCATCGAGCGAGCTGCCAGTGTTCGTAACGATTGCAAGTGGACTGCCAAAAGGAGACAAGCTAGAGTTAATTTTTCAAAAAGGAACTGAGCTTGGAGCAGCCGCATTTTTACCATTTCAAGCATCTCGATCTATCGTAAAATGGGATGCGAAAAAAGCAGATAAAAAAGTTGAGCGTTTGAAAAAAATTGTGAAAGAAGCAGCGGAACAATCGCATAGAAGTGAAATTCCAGATGTACATGTTCCCGCATCATTTAAGCAATTGCTTGCGATGAGCAGTGATTATGATGTTTGTCTTGTGGCATACGAAGAGGAAGCAAAGCAAGGTGAAAAAGCTAATTTTGCGAAAGCTTTAACGGCACTTGAACGTGGTCAAAAACTGTTGATTGTATTTGGCCCAGAAGGTGGCTTATCTGAGGAAGAAATTTCTGCGCTTCGTGAACATAAATTTGTACCATGTAGTTTAGGACCGAGGATTTTACGAACAGAAACGGCCCCGCTTTACGCGTTAAGTGCCGCTTCTTATCATTTTGAATTGATGGGGTGATGATCAATGGCAACTGTTGCGTTCCATACGTTAGGTTGTAAAGTAAACCACTACGAAACAGAAGCGATTTGGCAATTGTTTAAGCAAGGTGGTTATGATAGAACTGAATATGAAAAGAAAGCTGATGTGTATGTAATCAATACATGTACAGTCACAAATACTGGAGATAAAAAAAGCCGTCAAGTTATCAGGCGTGCTGTACGTCAAAATCCAGATGCTGTTATCTGTGTAACGGGATGTTACGCACAAACATCTCCAGCAGAAATTATGGCAATTCCAGGCGTGGATATCGTTGTGGGTACACAAGATCGTGAAAAAATGCTAGGATATATCGAAGAATATCGTAAAGAGCGTCAGCCGATTAATGCTGTCCGCAATATTATGAAAACACGTGTATATGAAGAATTAGATGTACCTTATTTCACCGACCGTACACGTGCATCTTTAAAAATACAAGAAGGCTGCAATAACTTCTGTACGTTCTGTATTATTCCTTGGGCACGTGGTTTGATGCGTTCTCGTGACGGGAAAGAAGTTATTAAACAAGCGCAGCAATTAGTGGATGCAGGTTATAAAGAAATCGTCTTAACTGGTATTCATACAGGTGGATACGGTGAAGATATGAAGGATTATAACTTAGCTGGATTACTTCGCGACATGGAAGCTGATGTAAATGGTTTGAAACGTCTTCGTATTTCTTCTATTGAAGCAAGCCAAATTTCAGATGAAGTAATTGAAGTATTAGATAAATCTGAAGTAGTTGTGCGCCACTTGCACATTCCGCTGCAATCAGGATCTAACACTGTATTAAAACGTATGCGCCGTAAATATACGATGGAATTTTTCCAAGAGCGCTTAGATCGTTTGAAAGAGGCACTGCCAGGTCTTGCGATTACATCAGATGTAATTGTTGGTTTCCCTGGTGAGACGGAAGAGGAGTTTATGGAAACGTATAATTTCATTAAAGAAAATCGTTTCTCTGAACTACATGTTTTCCCTTATTCAAAACGAACAGGTACACCTGCAGCTCGTATGGATGACCAAATTCCTGAAGATGTGAAAAATGATCGTGTTCATCGTTTAATTGAATTATCGAACCAGTTAGCGAAAGAGTATGCTTCCCAATTTGAAGGGGAAGTTCTTGAAATTATTCCAGAAGAGCCTTTCAAAGACGGAGATCGTGAAGGGCTATATGTAGGTTATACAGATAACTACTTAAAAGTTGTGTTTGAAGGATCTGAAGAATTAATTGGTAAACTAGTCAAAGTGAAAATTACAAAAGCTGGCTACCCATATAACGAAGCGCAATTTGTTCGTGTTCTTGAAGAGGATGTAAAAAAAGAATCAGCAAGTGCGTAATATGAAAGCATGCAAACGAAAAGGTTTGCATGCTTTTTTATTTGGAGGATAAGTTAAGATATGAAGTTGTAATATTTCATGCTATAATGCTAACCGTTATGGTTGTCAGACAACCGTGTAGTGAAGAAAGGGGCATATGAAAAATGAACTATGCAAAATTAATTGATCACACATTATTAAAACCGGATACAAAAAAAGAAGCAATTGTTACATTATGTGAAGAAGCAAAAAAACACGACTTTGCATCTGTATGTGTAAACCCTACTTGGGTTGAAACGGCAGCTGAATTATTAAAGGGTACAGATGTAAAAGTTTGTACAGTAATCGGATTCCCACTTGGGGCAAATACACCAGAAACAAAAGCATTTGAAACAACAGATGCAATTGCAAAAGGTGCAACAGAAGTTGATATGGTAATTAACATTGGTGCACTAAAAGATAAAAATGATGAATTAGTAGAGCGCGACGTTCGTGCAGTTGTAGAAGCTGCCAAAGGAAAAGCGCTTGTGAAAATTATTATTGAAACATGTCTATTAACAGAAGAAGAAAAAGTTCGAGCTTGTGAATTGTCTGTAAAAGCAGGCGTAGATTTCGTAAAAACATCAACTGGATTCTCAACGGGCGGAGCAACAGTAGAAGATGTAG
>NZ_JAHCDO010000045.1:0-32352 GCF_050768835.1 Bacillus pfraonensis
GAACAGCTGATAACTTTATCTCATTTGAGTATGTATTAAATGTTGTACCTTTTTTTACCATAAAAAATCCCCTCCAAGTAATAGTGTAACATCCATCTGTATACATGGTCTTTTTTACACTGTCTACCTAAAGGGGATAATATCAAATACGGTCTTTTTTTGTTTTTATCGAAGCATTCTGCTCGTAAAAAGCCTTTAATACAGGGGCGTGTTTATAAGTTGAAATAGCCACTTGTAATAAGGATTTACGTAAATGAGAGAAATCACACTTGTAGGTCGAAGTACCTATAAACTTTAAAAAAATTCCTTTTGTGTACCAAGATGCGAAATTTATTTATAATAAAATAAAGAAAAAGATGATTAAGAAGGGACAATCAAAGTGAAACCAACAATTTATGATGTTGCTGAAAAAGCAGGTGTATCAATAGCAACGGTATCCAAAGTAATTAATCAAACAGGGCGTATTAGTGAAAAAACGATAAACAAAGTAAATAAGGTAATGGATGAATTAGATTATCAGCCAAGTAGTGTAGCAGCGGCGTTAACAGGTAAAAAAACATATACGATTGGGGTACTTGTTCCAGATATCTCAAACTCCTTTTTTGCAGAAGTAGCAAGAGCTTTTGAAAATAGTGCACGAGAATCAGGGTATACACTCATTTTATGTAGTACAGACCATCAAACAAAACGTGAGCACGAATATATTGATTTATTATTTAAAAAGCAAGTAGACGGCATTATTATTGCAACGGAGCTAAATGATTATAAACTAGTTAAAAAAATAGTGAATCGAGATTTGCCGCTTGTATTATTTACCGTAGATCATCCTTCCATCACAACTCATGTTGTAACAACTGATGATATGAGAGGAGGCTATCTGGCTGGGAATTATCTGACGCAGAAAGGACACACATCTTTAACAATTATGATGGAGAAGGATAGAAAAAGTAGCTTAGGGAGACTGAATGGTTTCAAACAAGCTCTTACGGATTCAGGGATTTCGTTAGATGATGATGCTATAATTAGCTGCTATTCTACGGTTGAAGATAGCAAACGTGCAAGTAAAGAATTACTTGATTTGCCTAACAGGCCTACAGCGGTTTTTGCTTGTACAGATTTAATTGCTATATGCCTGATGAATGAAGCAAGAAAACAAGGACTTTCGATTCCGGAAGATTTATCAATTATCGGTTTTGATAATACTATTTATGCTGAGATTGCAGATCCAGGGTTAACGACGATTGAACAGCCGATTAAACAAATGGCAGCCTGTACGTTTGAACAACTGCTAAAAACGATGGAAATGAAGACGCATGCTAAGCAAAAAATTACAATTATTCCTCAATTAGTAGAGCGATCCTCAGTAAAGGATATTACATGATAGTTTTTTTAGTAGCCTACTTGAATGTAACAAGAAGAAGAGCATCGTAACTATGTGCAGTTATGATGCTCTTCTCTTTTTGTTAAGAGTCTATACTGAGAATTGCTCTCCACTTTCAGTGTTTAAATCTTGTTTAATTTCATTTTCCTTCGGAATGGTAAGGAAATGAGTTAAAAATGCACCAAAGAAGTACAAACCAGCAAAGATCCAAATCACGCCACCTACACCTAATAGGCCAATGAAGGCAGTTACAACTAATGGCCCAACGAAAGCTGATAATCCTGAACCTAAATTTAAGACAGACATTGCGGCTCCTTTATTTTCGGGAGCTAAAGATGGTACTAAAGCTGTAAGAGGTACATAACCGGCAAGTGTTGCTCCATAGCAACATGCAACAAATAATATTGCCCAATAATTATGTCCTACCATTTGTGGTACATAATAGAGTGCAAGAGTTACAATTCCGCAACCAACTCCTCCGAACCATTTAATCGTATTTACCCAACCAAACTTGTCTCCAACAATACCAAAAATAATATTAAACACCATATTTACAAAGAATAGAGTACCCCAAATTTGAAGCCATTCAGTCATCGTAAAATTATATTTCATCATATAGGTAGGTAGGAAAACAACAAATCCAAACTGAGCAGCCGAGTTTATAATTTTTACAATACCACCTATACCAACTTTAGGGTTTTCAAATGCGATGGTAATGCCTTTTAGTAATTCACTTGATTTGTTAGCGCTTACGGTTTGTGCTTTAAATTTGTCCTTATTTACAACAATTGAGAATAATCCCCCGACGACAACAAAAATTAAAGCGCTCCATAAAGTAGCAATTTCTCCGATTTTAGGAACCATATAGCTAGAATAAAAGGCTCCTATAACACTAAGCCCAAGCTGGAATACGAACCAGAACCAGCCAACTGCTCTTGAAAGCATTTGCTGAGGAGTACTGTAAGATACCCAAACTAAGAATGAATAAGCAAATAAGGGATAACCAAATCCTCGTAGAGCGTAGCAAATTAATATTACAGGATAATTCATATGTTGAATTCCTATACCTATGAATCCAATGGAACCCAAAATGAATGATACTAAACCAAACGTCATTACTTTTCTTGGTCCCCACATTTGTACAAATACCCCCGAAAACCAGGAGGAAGCAGATACAGTAATTCCGTAAATAGTAAACAGAAGAGCAGCGTGTTCTAGCGTTAGGCCTTTCTCAACGAGATAAGGGGATAACCATCCCTGTTCTAAACCGTCCCCAATCATAAAAACAATAATCCCTATGTATCCCCAAGTTAAATTAGAAGGGATACCAATCTTGTCCATAAATGTTTTGTTTGAACTAATTGCGTTCATTCTCCCACCACCGATAAATTATTTTTTGGTTAAGCGCTTAATTCTTTTTGATAAAAAAGTATACGCTTACATTATTGGGTCGTCAATGAAATTTTTTGACAATTTACAACTTTCTTTCATAGGTTTCAATTTATTTAAGTATTGGACGCTAAAATAATCGTGAGTATGAATAGAAATAAATAACTTAAAGATGGGTTGTTAGTAGTTTAAAGGTTTAATTTTCTTTGTTATATCAGTATTTTAAAAGAAGATATTTGTTTCTAATTATTAATTTGTATATGGATGTAGTACGTTTATTGAGGAAATTTGAAATTTGAATGAAAAGAAAAGTATTCAAAAAAATAAAAATGTTTTCAATTTAGAGTCAAGTGTGTATAATGAAGAAAAATAGGGAAAGCGCTTAACTTAATTTGATAAGCTAAACCTTATAGACTTTCATTTTGTTTCTTAAATTTAAATAAAGAGGGAGAAATCATATGAATGTTTTAACGATTGGGATTATTGGTGCAGGACGAATTGGGAAACTGCATGTTGATAATTTGCAGCTTATGCCACAAGTAAAAATTAAAGCGGTTTCAGATGTAGTGATTAGTCATCTAGAAAAGTGGGCTCAAGATAAAGGGATTTCCACTCTGACTACAAACTATCAGGATTTATTAGCAGATCCAGAAATTGATGCTGTCTTTATTTGTTCACCAACCAATACACATGCGCAAATTATTAAAGAAGCGGCTCTTGCGAAAAAACATATTTTCTGCGAAAAGCCTGTTAGTTTCTCAGTAGAAGAAACATTAGAAGCATTAGAAGTGGTAAAAGAACAAGGAGTATCTCTTCAAGTAGGTTTTAATCGTCGTTTCGATCCTAACTTCAGGAAAGTTTACGATCTTATTCAACAAGGAGAAGTGGGACAGCCACATATTTTAAAAATTACGTCTAGAGATCCGCAACCGCCAAGTATAGAATATGTTCGCTCTTCAGGTGGATTGTTTATGGATATGATGATCCATGATTTTGATATGGCTCGATATGTCATGAATAGTGAGGTTGTTGAAGTATTTGCATATGGAACAACATTAATTGACCCATCAATTCAGGAAGTAAATGATGTTGATACGGCAATTGTTACATTAAAATTTGCAAATGGAACATTAGGCGTAATTGATAATAGCCGCCAAGCTGTTTACGGATATGACCAACGTCTTGAAGTGTTTGGTGAAAAAGGGGCGGTCGCTGCTGATAATTGCTGTCCGACAACAGTACAAGTGTCAAAAACAGAAGGTGTTGTAAAAGATAAGCCGTTGTATTTCTTCTTAGAGCGCTATACGCAAGCTTATATTGAAGAAGTAACACAATTTACAAAGTCAATTATTGAAGGACAAGCTGTTATTTGCAGTGGTAATGATGGATTGCAAGCAGAACGAATTGCGAAGGCTGCGAAGGAATCTTTACTAACAGGAAAACCTGTTCAAATTGAACATAAACAGCCTGCATTAAACCAATAAAGAGAGCGCTTACTTATAGATAGATAAAGAGTCATGAATTTTAGGTTCATAAAAAATTCTTAACCATATCATTTACTCTTTTATAAAGCACGGGAGGTAGTAACAATGAATCCACTTATTTTTAAAGAAGATCGTCCATTAGACCTAATTGCAGTTGGACGTTTATGCGTTGATTTAAATGCTAATGAAACACAACGCCCTATGGAAGAAACAAGAACATTTACTAAGTATGTGGGAGGATCTCCTGCCAATATTGCGATTGGTGCGGCACGTCTTGGCTTACAAACAGGATTTATCGGTAAAGTGTCCGATGATCAAATGGGCCGCTTTATTACAGGGTATCTAAAGGAAAACAATATTAATACAGATCAGATATGTATTGATCGTACTGGTGCAGTGACAGGTCTAGCTTTTACAGAAATTAAAAGCCCTGAAGATTGCAGTATTTTAATGTATCGTGACAATGTCGCGGATTTAAAGCTTGATCCAACAGAAGTATCTGAGGACTATATTAAACAATCAAAAGCACTCTTAATTTCAGGAACAGCTTTAGCGAAAAGCCCTTCTCGCGAGGCAGTATTTTTAGCGCTAGAATATGCGCGTAAGCATGATGTAGTCGTATTTTTTGATGTGGATTACCGCCCTTATACATGGCAGTCAGAAGTGGAAACGGCTGTGTATTACAATCTAGCGGCTGAAAAATCTGATGTCATTATTGGAACGCGTGAAGAGTTTGATAGGATGGAAAAACTATTAAACTACGAACAATCTAATGATCAAGTTACGGCTGAGAGATGGTTTTCTCATCATGCGAAAATCGTCGTAATTAAGCACGGCGGGGATGGTTCAATCGCTTATACAAAAGACGGTCAATCTCACCGAGGCGGTATCTTTAAAACAAAGGTACTCAAAACGTTTGGTGCTGGTGATTCGTATGCTTCTGCGTTTATTTACGGCTTAATGCAAGAGCTTGAGATTCCTCAAGCGATGCGATTAGGAGGCGCTTCTGCTTCAATTGTTATTTCCAAGCATAGCTGTTCTGATGCAATGCCAACAAGTGTAGAGATTTCTGCATTTATGGAAACGGCTGAGGAAATTGTATAGAAACTTCATAAACCAATAATCAAGTAAGGGCGTATCCTATGGACGCTTCTACATTACATAAAAAGGAGAGAATTAATATGACAGTACAAACAGCACAAATTGTAAAAAACTACATTGGCGGCGAATGGGTAGAATCCTCTTCAACTAAGATGGAGGCTGTATATAATCCTGCAACAGGAGAAGTAATCGCTCAAGTACCCCTTTCAACAAAAGAAGATGTAGAACAAGCTGTACTAGCTGCAAATGAAGCGTTCAAACTTTGGTCCAAAACAGCAGTGCCAAAACGTGCTCGTATTCTATTTAAATATCAACAATTACTAGTAGAGAACTGGGAAGAGTTAGCGAAACTTATTACGATTGAAAATGGAAAAAGCTATAACGAAGCTTACGGTGAAGTTCTTCGTGGTATTGAGTGTGTGGAATTTGCAGCAGGTGCTCCTACATTAATGATGGGAAAACAACTTCCTGATATTGCAACAGGTATTGAGTCTGGCATGTATCGTTATCCAATTGGTGTTATAGGCGGGATCACACCTTTTAACTTCCCGATGATGGTTCCATGCTGGATGTTCCCACTTGCGATTGCTTGCGGTAATACATTTGTGTTAAAGCCTTCAGAGCGTACACCACTTCTAGCGGCAAAATTAGCTGAATTAGCTGAAGAAGCAGGTTTACCAAAAGGCGTATTAAATATCGTAAATGGAGCACACGATGTAGTAAATGGTCTTCTGGAACATAAATTAGTGAAGGCTATTTCGTTTGTAGGTTCTCAGCCAGTTGCAGAATATGTATACAAAAAAGGAACAGAAAACTTAAAACGTGTTCAAGCATTAGCGGGTGCGAAAAACCATTCCATCGTATTAAATGATGCGAATCTTGAACTAGCAACAAAGCAGATTATTAGTGCTGCATTCGGTTCAGCTGGTGAGCGTTGTATGGCTGCTTCTGTTGTAACAGTACAAGAAGAAATTGCTGATCAATTAGTTGGAAAACTAGTAGAAGAAACAAATAAAATTGTGATCGGCAATGGTCTTGATGAAGATGTATTTTTAGGACCAGTTATTCGTGATAACCATAAAGAGCGCACAATTGGTTACATCGATTCAGGCGTAGAACAGGGCGCTACATTAGTTCGTGATGGACGTGAAGATACAGCAGTAAAAGGAGCTGGCTACTTCGTTGGCCCAACAATTTTTGACCATGTTACAAAAGAAATGAAAATCTGGCAAGATGAGATTTTTGCTCCTGTTTTATCTATTGTTCGTGTGAAATCATTGGATGAAGCGATTGAAATTGCGAATGAGTCTCGATTTGCAAATGGGGCTTGCATTTATACAGATAGCGGAGCAAGTGTACGTCAATTCCGTGAAACAATTGAATCAGGTATGTTAGGTGTGAATGTTGGGGTTCCGGCACCAATGGCATTCTTCCCGTTCTCAGGCTGGAAAGATTCGTTCTACGGTGACCTTCATGCGAACGGTACTGACGGCGTTGAGTTTTATACAAGAAAGAAAATGCTTACATCTCGTTGGGAGAAGTAATGAATAAGAGAGAAGTACTTCCTCTCTAATTGCTCGTAAACGAAAGTATCACGAAAACATAAGAAGGAAGTATTAGGAGTTTATCAAATTCCTAATACTCCTTTTTCATATACAGAATGACTGATTAGAAAGGAGCAAACATTATGCAAACAGTTAGAATGACGACGGCACAAGCGTTGGTGAAATTTTTGAATCAACAGTACGTAGAGTTTGATGGAGAGCAACATAAGTTTATTAAGGGCATCTTTACCATTTTTGGTCATGGCAATGTAGTAGGCCTAGGTCAAGCATTAGAAGAGGATGCAGGAGAATTAGAAGTATATCAAGGAAGAAACGAACAAGGGATGGTAAATGCTGCGATAGCTTTTGCAAAACAAAAGCATCGAAAACAAATTATGGCATGTACCTCTTCTGTTGGTCCTGGATCGGCAAATATGATTACAGCTGCTGCAACAGCTTCTGCAAATAATATTCCTGTTTTACTACTTCCAGGTGATGTATTTGCAACGAGACAACCTGATCCTGTTCTTCAACAAATTGAGCAAACACATGACTTATCTATTTCTACGAATGATGCTTTTCGTGCGGTAAGTAAGTACTGGGATCGGGTAAATCGTCCTGAACAATTGATGACAGCAATGATTCATGCAATGCGTGTCTTAACGAACCCGGCAGATACAGGAGCTGTAACAATCTGTTTACCACAAGATGTGCAAGGGGAAGCATGGGATTTTCCAAGCTACTTCTTCCAAAAGCGTATTCATCGTATTGAACGTCGTCTGCCTACAAAAGCCAGTTTAGCGGATGCGGTTGAAATGATTAAGAGAAAGAAAAAGCCAGTTATGATTTGCGGTGGTGGTGTACGATACGCAGAAGCAGCAGAAGAACTAAAACAGTTTGCTGAAACATTCCATATTCCATTTGGGGAAACACAAGCTGGAAAAAGTGCGATTGAAAGCAGCCATCCATATAATCTTGGTGGCATTGGTGTAACTGGAAATTTAGCAGCCAATACAATTGCAAAAGAAGCAGATCTTGTCATTGGAATCGGGACGAGATTTACTGATTTTACGACTGCATCTAAACAATTATTTCAAAACGAAGAAGTTGAGTTTTTAAATATCAACATTTCAGAATTTCATGCGAACAAGCTTGATGCATTGAAGGTTATAGCAGATGCGAAAGAAGCACTCCTTGCCATTTTAGATGAATTGCAAGCAATTGGTTATCAATCTAGTTATACAACAGAAATAGCAGATGCGAAAGAGGCTTGGGCTACAGAATTAGCACGTCTACATAGTATTTGCTTTACAAGTCAAGATTTTACACCAGAAATAGCAGGTCATTTCGATGAGAATTTAAATGAGTATGTAGACATACTTGGTACGCAATTAACGCAGACAGTAGTCATTGGAAAAATTAATACATTACTTGATGAAGATGCGGTCATCGTTGGTGCAGCGGGAAGTCTCCCGGGTGATTTACAAAGAATGTGGGCATCGAGAAAACCAAATACATATCACATGGAGTATGGATACTCTTGTATGGGCTATGAGGTTGCGGGTGCACTTGGTGCAAAGCTAGCTGAACCAACGAAGGAAGTATATGCAATGGTAGGGGATGGAAGCTACCAAATGCTTCATTCTGAGCTTGTTACAAGTCTTCAAGAAGACAAAAAAATTAACGTATTATTATTTGATAACTCCGGTTTTGGCTGCATTAATAACTTGCAAATGGGCAATGGAATGGGGAGCTTCGGAACAGAGTTTCGTTACCGAAATCACGAAACTGGAAAATTAAACGGGAGTATTATGAAAATTGACTTTGCAGCTAGTGCGGCTGGATATGGTGTGAAAACGTATCGTGTTACATCAATAGAACAATTACAAGAAGCGCTTGAAGATGCGAAAAAACAAACGGTTTCTACTTTGATTGATATTAAAGTATTACCCAAAACGATGACAAATGGATACGAATCATGGTGGCATGTAGGTGTTGCAGAGTTATCTAATAGTCAAAGTGTACAAGCTGCATACGAGAATAAAGTACGTAACTTGCAAAAGGCAAGATCTTATTAGATTAAGACATTAAGAGAGCTTTTCATCTATATGCATGTTTTTTTAGAAAGCTCTCTTTTTTTACGAACGTAAAAGGGGAGTTGGCGAAGTTCGTATACAACATTTTGTATAGAGGAGAGACAGGAAAATGTTCAAAGAAAACACGATTAAGCTTGGAATTGCACCAATTGCTTGGACAAATGATGATATGCCGGAGCTAGGGGCAGAGAATACGTTTGAACAATGTATTAGCGAGATGGCACTAGCTGGCTTTAATGGAAGTGAAGTAGGCAATAAATATCCGAGAGAGATAGCTGTATTGAAAAAAGCTTTGGAATTACGAAGTTTAGAGATTGCTAGCGCATGGTTTAGTGCATTCTTGACAACGAAACCACTTGAAGAGACAGTACAAGCATTTATTAAGCATAGAGACTTCTTACATGAGGTGGGTGCAAAAGTTATCGTTGTATCAGAGCAAGGACATAGTATTCAAGGTTTAATGGATGTACCGCTATTCAAAAACAAGCCTGTTTTTACAGAAGAAGAGTGGCATAAGCTTGCAGCTGGACTACATCATCTCGGTAAATTAGCACAGGAAAAGGGACTACACATTGTCTACCATCATCATATGGGTACGGGTGTTCAAACAACAGCAGAAATTGAAAAATTAATGGAAATGACTGATCCAGAGCTTGTATCCCTGCTTTTTGATACAGGGCATCTTGTTTTTTCAGGAGAAGAGCCACTTTATATTTTGAAAAAATATTTACCTCGTATTAAACACGTACATTTAAAAGATGTTCGCCAAGAAGTAGTAGATGCCGTTAAGGAAAACAATTTAAGCTTCTTACAGGCAGTGAAAAACGGGGCATTTACAGTTCCGGGAGATGGCGTAATTGTATTTGACGAAGTGTTTACTATCCTTGCTAACTCTGGTTATAAAGGTTGGTTTGTGGTAGAAGCAGAGCAAGATCCAGCTTTAGCGAATCCTTTTGAATACGCATTAAAAGCTCGGAAATTTATACAAGAAAAAGCAGGTCTTTAATTTCTAATTGTAAGATTATAAGTTCCAATCGTCTACAAAGAGTAAGGAATAGTAGGAAAAGGAGGTGTTATATGAAACCAACAATTTATAGTGTTGCAGAAGAAGCTGGTGTATCCATCTCTACTGTTTCAAAGGTAATCAATCAGACTGGGAATATTAGTGAGCGTACAAGGAGAAAAGTACTCCAGGTTATGGATGAACTAAATTACCATCCAAGTGTTGTAGCATCTGCTTTAACAGGAAAACAAACAAAAATGATTGGTCTTCTCATCCCTGACATCTCCAATCCGTTTTTTGCTGAAGTAGCAAGAAGTATTGAAGATCGAAGCTATGAGCTGGGGTTTCATGTCATGATATGTAATACGGATAATGATGCACAGAAGGAAAAAAAGTATTTATCATTATTAACTCGTCAAAGAATCGACGGTCTTATTATCGCTTCAGCCTTCCGAAATGCTAGTTTATTGGAGAATATGGTGAAACAAGATGTGCCTGTTAGTTTAATTGCTACAGAAATCTTTAAATTACCTGTCAACACTGTAACAATAGATGACTATAAAGGAGCTCATTTAGCTACTTCTTATTTACTGTCTTTACATCATAGGAAAGTCGCTATTATTACAGAAGATGCCAAAAGTAATCAACTTCGTTTAAGCGCCTTTAAAGAAGCCATGCAAGAAGAGGGAATAATCGTACCCAACGATTATGTAGTGAAAACGGAAGCGACAATTCAAAAAGGTTACGAGAGTGCTCAACAACTTTTGGGATTGCAAGAAAGACCGACCGCGATTTTTGCCTGTAATGATTTATTGGCGATTGGAGTCATGAAAGCCGCTAAAAAAGTTGGTTTGAATGTTCCTGAAGATTTGTAAATTATTGGTTTTGATAATGCTGTACTTTCTACTATAACAACCCCTATGTTAACGACCATTGCCCAGCCAATGAAGCAAATGGGGACAAAAGTAGTAGAATTGCTCGTTGAAGAGATGAAACATCCAAAACTTTGTAAGGAACGCTTGCTTCTTACCCCTAAGTTAATTATTCGGCAATCAACTTGCCCCCTTACGTAAGGAAAAAAAGACGAGACTTTTGTTATTCCGTTTAATAAATAATATTGAAAAAGGTGAATCTGTAATGCCATTAGTGCAAATGAAGGATATTTTAGTAAAAGCAAATCAAGAGAATTATGGAGTCGGAGCTTTCAGTGTCGCCAATATGGAAATGGTAATAGGAGCTATTAAAGCAGCTGAAGAGTTACGTTCTCCGCTTATTATACAAATTGCGGAAGTTCGTCTGAATCATTCGCCAATTCATATGATTGGTCCTTTAATGGTGGCTGCGGCGAAAAAAGCGACTGTCCCAGTAGCAGTTCACTTTGATCATGGTATGACGATTGAAAAGATTAAAGAGACGTTAGAGATCGGTTTTAGTTCGGTTATGTTTGATGGCTCTCACTATCCGTTAGAAGAGAATATCCAAAAGACAAAAGAAATTGTAGAACTTGCGAAGCAGTACGGAGCGACAGTAGAGGCTGAGATTGGCAGAGTAGGTGGTAGTGAGGATGGATCAGAAGATATTAAGATGCTGCTGACAAGCACCAAAGAAGCAAAACGATTTGCGGAAGAAACAAACGTAGATGCGTTAGCAGTTGCGATTGGAAATGCACACGGTATGTACAATGGAGATCCTGATTTACGATTAGACCGCTTACAGGAAATTAATGAGGCAGTTCATATTCCATTGGTATTGCATGGTGGTTCTGGTATGAGTTCAGAGGATTTCAAGCAATGTATTCAACATAGTGTTCGCAAAATTAATGTAGCAACAGCAACTTTTCATAATGTAATTACTGCGGTTAACGCTTCCGTTGGAAATGCTCCTTATTCAGATTACTTTACATATCATCAAGATGTGATTTATGCCGCATACGAAAACATTAAACATCATATGCAGATATTCGGAAGTAAAAACAGAGCATAACTAGAAAATCTTCCTTCATTAGTAATGGAAGAAACTCGAAGTTTAGTCAACTGACAAAGATAGGAAATTATAGCGTGATCATTAAATAAAAGGGGGAGAAAGCCATGTTAGGAAAATTAGGTGAATTAAAAGAAGGATATAATGTATTAACAGAAATGAACGGTCAGTGCAGTGATATGTTAATGGACATCGGCATTTATAAGATGTCTTATGGAAAAGAAGAGTTACTATTAGATAAAAAGAATGAAACGGCGGTTCTTTTACTAGAAGGGACAATACGTTTAGAGTGGGAAGGAAATGTACAAGAGATTCAAAGACAGTCTGTTTTTGAGGAAAATCCTTGGTGTTTGCATGTGGCAAAAAATGTAAAGGTTACAATTACTGCTCTTTCAGACAGTGAAGTGCTTATTCAAAAAACGGATAATGATAAAGAATTTGTGTCTAAGTTGTATACTCCAAATGATTGTCAAAGTGTTGTAGCTGGAGAAGGGGTATGGGAGGGAACTGCACAACGCGTTATTCGCACAATTTTTGACTATGGCAATGCAGCATACTCTAACATGGTAGTAGGAGAAGTTATTTCTTATCCAGGAAGATGGTCCAGTTATCCGCCGCATCACCATGATCAACCAGAGGTATATTATTACCGCTTTAACAAGCAACAAGGATTTGGTTGTGCAATGGTTGGCGAGGATGCTTATCGCGTCGTACATAATAGCTTTATTACGATTCCAGGTGAGCTAGACCATCCACAAGCAACGGCGCCTGGCTATGCAATGTATTTTTGTTGGATGATTCGACATCTTGAGAATAATCCATGGAACGATCGTATTATGGAGGAAGACCACAAGTGGTTATTAGAAACAAACGCGAAAATTTGGCCAGAAAAGGAATAGACGAAAATAAAGGTTCTGGTGCAAAAATAAATTATAAAAAAGTAGGAACTGCGACGTTTATAAAAAGGTTACGATGCTTTGCCCCTTTGGATCTGTTTATCTAAAGGGGTGTTTTTATAGTGAAAAGAAAATCTGAACGGAAAGGCGGATCAAGAAACCCTTGAGTAGCAATAAAGTTATTCTAAACTAAACATTATATATAGATACATTTATTATTTGACCCAGTACCAGCGTTGCTGTAACCAGGGACAAAGTAATTTAATTTGTAAAAGAACGAACGTTTTGGACTAAACTTAATTTTAAAGGTAAATTTTATTTCGTTTTTGAAACATGATTTCATCTTACCTTGTTGGTGATGGGAAACGGCCGACAAAATGATTATATGAACCAATCTAATTGCCTCTAGTTGTTGAGAAGTATTGCAGGATATCCTGTACAACCTTGCTTTGAATGTCACTATGATGTTGAAAGTGCACCAATTCAAAGGACCAGAAGTGACATACTGTAGTCTCTCCATTTTCAATCCATGGTTGTGTTTCTTTGTGGTTTCCAGTCACATCTATTTGTTCAGATGTGTTTGTCTCAAAAATTGCGTTTGTTCACATATTTTTTGTTGTAACAGTAAAGCAAAAATATGTTGTAAAAATAAAACTGCTTTTGCATTTAAACGTTTATTTAAGCCCTCAGGGCTGAGTAAAGTACCAGTAGCTGCATGAAGCCTGCTACATAATCGGACTAAGGAATCACTTGTCACCCTTTGACTGATCCAAATACAAATGGTAGCTAAATCTGAGCCAAAAAACTTACGTTTTCGTTTTATAAATCCGATTTCTCTTGCAAGTTCTTCTAAGAATACAGGTGTAACATATCGTTGTAATTCTTCTGCAAATGGTAGTAGTTCATCTTGAATCGAGGGATTCATAAGAAAACGCCATCCTTTCCAATCTAGCATTTTTAGAAAGAATAACGTTTTTCGATATTTGAGGGTATTAAAATTTCTAAAATTGATGGGCATGTATGGTGACCCCTAATTACAAATGAAAGTGTCCTATTAATATTTCAAAAAATACCTAATCCCATCCTCCTGCTATATTTTTAGTTAACCCCCTTGACTATAACGCTACGTCATAGTGCATAATTTTAACTATATTAAATAAGGAGTGAAAGAAATGAATATAAAATCATTACGCTCAGATAAAATATATCGAAAAATTTTACAAGCTCCAAAAGAGGAAAAGGTTGAGTTATACAGACAAGAAATGTTGGCTCCGTTTATGGGGAAATGGGAAATTCAACATGTTCCTTTTAAGACTGAGGAGCCAAATGGTTTTGATGTTATTACATTGAATAATATAATGAGCATTTCTCCTAATCAGATTACAAATGAGATTACACCAGAATTAGAATTGATTTCGTCTGATTCTTTTTGGTCTGAGTGTAAAGAAGTTGTTAGGAAAAGCCTTCATTTATTTAGAGAGCATGATGTGAACCTTCGTGTATCCGATTACTTATTCACGATTCTATTAGGGGATCCAAATAGCCCTTCATTAATGTTAAATGAAGGATATAGTGGTGATGGAGGTATCCCTGGCTATATTTTGTGTACACTTGTGCCAAATGAATACACAATACCTCGAATGAAAGCTGCTTTAGCACATGAATGTAATCATAACGTTCGATATCAATTTATTCAGTGGGACCATACTGTTACTTTAGGTGAATTAATTGTTAGTGAAGGGTTAGCAGAAAACTTTGCTACTTCTATTTTTGGAGAGGATCTACTCGGTCCTTGGGTATCGAAAACAACTATGGAAATGCTTAATAGACATATTAAACCTGTGCTCAAGGAACAATTACAATTAACAGGATTTGATAAAATTGCACCGTATCTTTATGGTGACGAATTAGCAAAAATTCAAAACTATATGCCAGTCAATATGTCTTATGCTGCTGGTTATGCCTGTGGATACCATTTAATTAAATACTATTTAGAAAAAACAGGTAAAAATATCTTTGAAGCCACAATAATTCCTGCCAATCTAATATTAGATGAAATAAAAGGATTTTGGGATGAAGAAACAATTATTAACGGTTAAAGATATTGTTCAAATTACAGGCATAACAAAAAGAACCTTACAATATTATGATAAAATAAATTTATTAAAGCCAATTCACTTAACAGAAAATGGTTATCGACTCTATGATAGGAAAAGTTTAGCAAAACTTCAAATGATTCTATTTTTTAAGGAACTGGACTTTTCTCTAAAGGAAATTGCGGATATTTTGAAACTTACGAGAGAAGAACAGCAACAATTATTAAAGAAGCATAACCAAACTTTATTGTTAAAAAAACAACGTTTAGAAACAGTTATTACTGCGGTGGATGAGTATGTATCAGGAAAGGATATCTACAATTTAAATATTTTTAATAATTCATCCATTTTACCATTACAAGAACAATATGCTCATGAGGCGAAATTCATCTATGGTGAAACAGAAAAATACAAAGAATTTGAGGGGAAACTGAAAAAACTCTCTCCTAGTGGAAAAACGAACTTATTTCATGAATTCGAACAAAAAATGGAAAGAATATTTACAAAAATCGCTTCCTATATTAATCAATCACCTACTTCCGATGAAGTACAGCAATTAATTGTAGAGTGGAAGAGTTATCTCGAACAATCTATTGTATGTGACTCTGAAATGTTGACATGTATTGCAAATACGTATAAATTTGATAATCGCTTCAAAAATTACATAAATCAATTTAGTAATGAAGACTTAGCTGAATTTTTATATAACGCTATTATACATTATACCAATAAACAGAAGCGTTAATTTCATACTTTTATAATACAACATATAAATAAAAGATGGTGTTAATTGAAATTTTACACCATCTTTTTAAATAACTTTATTGTCACTGCACACTTTGTGTATTAAAATGAGAGTTTATATTTTTGTGTTACTGAACAAATAGGGGACATCAAAAACTATTAGGTCCATTAATTCACTTTTATTTAGTTTACATAAGATAAATTATCGGTAGTGATTTGGTGTATTAAAACATCATATCAAAATGAATAGGTATCTTATGTTATTGAGATGAAAAAGAAGAAATTTTTCCTTTTTAAATTATGTGTATAAATAACATTATAATTAGACTTTTCTAGTATGCGTGCTGGACAATTATTTAAATAAGGCTTAATATCGTGAGATTAAATTCTCTTTAAGTGCTAGTATTTATTTTGAATTAAACTTTGTTCATATCTCATAATGAAGAGTATTCTTATGTTTTGAGATATAAGAGAAAAATACTAATTTATGCGCCTCCCCTTCTTTATCATTTTCCGACAGAAGACTCCTTCCTCAAAAATGTGAAGGTGTGAAAACACCAATTTTAGGTGGGAGATGAATGTCGATAGGCGTAAGCCTACTGTTTTTAGTATACTGTAGGTATCCTACGAAAAAAGTGAGGTGCAACCCATGTTAGTAAATAAGACATATAAATTTCGTATCTATCCAAATAAGGTACAAGAAATAGTAATTGCTAAAACTATCGGTTGCAGTCGCTTTATATTTAACTATTTTCTTACTCTCTGGAATGACACCTATAAAGAAACAGGAAAAGGATTAACCTATCCTTTTTGCTCTGCCGAGCTTACTCAATTAAAAAAGCAACAGGATACACTTTGGTTAAAAGAAGTGGATAGTATTGCTCTTCAATCCACATTAAAAAACCTCGCAGATGCTTTTTCACGTTTTTTCAAGAAACAAAATGATATTCCACGATTCAAATCTAAAAACAATAAGGTTCAATCCTACACAACCAAGCAAACGAACGGTAATATTGCGATTATAGATAACAAGCTGATTACTTACATAAACTCTCTACTGAAATCATCAAAAACCACGATGTCATCGGTATAGAAGACTTACAAGTCAGTAACCTGCTCAAAAATGGAAAGCTTGCAAAAGCAATTAGTGAAGTATCTTGGTCACAATTTCGAACAATGTTGGAATATAAGGCAAAATGGTATGGCAAACAAGTTGTTGTGGTATCTAAAACATTTGCTTCCAGTCAGTTATGTTCCAATTGTGGATACAAAAACAAAGATGTTAAAAATCTAATAATTCGTGAGTGGGATTGCCCTTCTTGTGGCACACATCACGATAGAGATAGGAATGCAGCACTCAATCTGAGAAACGAAGCAATTCATCTCTTAACCGTAGGAACTACGGGGATAGCCTAATCCATTAGAGTTCGATAGAACTCTGTACTTAGGAATCTCCCACTTCAAACAGTCCGTAAGGACGTTAAGTGGTGAGTAGTTCAAAAAATTAACAATAATTTTCCATCGTTGGACTAGAGTTATATTTGGATATATATATTAAAAAAGGAACCCACATGGGGTCCCTTTTTTAACTTTCACTCTTTTTCAAAAGGTGCATATTTGCACTATATTTATTACTTGTTTGCTTATAGTTTTGATAAGTCTATATTGGTTTCTTCGTTAATATGATCGCAATGTTGTAAATAAGTACTATAATAGCTGCTAGAATTATATTTAATTATCGATTAAACAAGGGTTTAATGTAGAGTTCTCAATTCCTATATTCCCCTCTTCTATTTTGCATTGTTGTAGAAAGATATGAGTTTCACTTTATAACCTGTTTGCAATATTTACACGTACTACGCCTCCGGTAATAATAAGCAATCGTAGCACCAAACAGAGCGATTCCCCAAGTTGGCCATAATAACTCAGGACCTTCCAATGCCCATCCCTTATGATCCAGCCCCCCTTTAGTAATAAAACTTAGGATGTACATCAAACCAGCTGAAGTAACCATAATAGAAAACAAGGAAGCAGGAACAATTGCTAAGGAAAGAGGTACACGCTTGCCAGCAATAAATGGAAACCAAAGTGGAAATTTTTCTCTCCATTGCTGAATAAGTCCAAGCGTAAGAATTGCCCCTCCGAGCGCTACGGTAGCCAAGGATGCACCCATTAACCAAATTCCAGGTGAATCACGTTCAAAAGAATCAAGTAATTCTTTTGTAGTTCCTAGTGGAATGCCGATTGTCCAACACTATCTTGTTATGGAATAACAAATAGGAATTATAATAGCAATGTACGTACACCATTTTCCCCAAGATGCTGCTGAGGATTGTGATGTCCATTTAGAAGGATTACTATTTTGGCCACAATACGGACAAGCATTTCATGTTTGGCGTTGATAGACTAAAGCAGTAGCACTCCATAGAAATACTCCTAGCATACTAATATATTGATTTACAATCGTCCAGTACATTATCTGTTCAAAAAATTTCACTCCATGCGGAAAATCAAATGGCGCTTCAATCAAAAAGACAAATCCATATGCTGCAGACGCCAATACACGGTAGTCAATAACTGCAAATAATAGAATCGCTACTAACATATACACAAATATGAGTAATACTATTCGTAAAAAAACCTTGCTCCAGCCACGAATCATCATGACAGCTATAATGACTCCCATTACTCCAAATCTAGCCATCATAGGTGCACCGATCTCAGGGCTTAAAGCAGCTAGCATTGAGTATTCAGATTGTGGATCCCCTATCCCAAGTGGAAAACCTTTCCCTAAAACAATCTAAGTATTAGATTTTTCCTATATTTTTAATAATCCTATTTAGTTTTTTGTAAAATTCACCTTTTGTTTTTACATGCTTAAACTGATTTGGATTAATATGAGCTTTTTGAGAGAGTGCTACAATCTCTTCTTTTGTAATTGAATCTTTAGTATTTATAGCTGCTATATTTGTATATTTTCCATCTTCTGTTTTTGGAATTTCTAAAATCCCTTTATTTATGAGATTCACTACAGCCTTATGCTCTGAAGAATGTGTATCTACACCGGTAATTTTCCAATTATGCATAACTTTTGGCGTGTATACACCATCCTTTACCTCTTTTAAATATGTAATAGCAAGGTTACGAATGATTCCACCTGTTTCACCAAATGCATTCTCTTGTTTAGATGACCAAATCTGTTCAAACTTACGTCCCTCTAAAGCCCCTCCTTTTGCTTGAAGAGCCTCCATTCTATATGCATTCATTCCCAGAGTCATAACATCGCTCATTTTGATTGGTTTATTTGTACGAATAGATCGTAAATTTGTAATTCGACTTCCATATGGTTTTGTTAAGTCAATTTCGTATTTCACGCCTCCAAAGAAGTCGTTCGTACTGTATTTAGACGCACGGCGTGTTTTATCAAAGCTAACTGTTACATCTCCGGCACGAGATGAGTTAAAATAACCCGCCGCCCACTCCATATAATCTTTTAAATCTTTTCCAGTTATCTTATATACTGTAATTTCTCCCAAAGCATATTGGTAATTATACGCAATATCTTTCTTCTTAATAGGACCTACATCTAAACGTGCATAATCGTTATCAATTTGATGGGCTACTACATCTGCTTTGCTGTAATAGAGCATGACTTCATGAAAAAAATCTGATAAAGGTGTCTCTTGAATTTGCACACTTGGAATACCCTTTATTTCATTTTCAGGAACAAGATTTCTACCCTTTAATTGAGCAACTACAACATTTGCATCTCCTCTCGCATACTCGTGAAAAGGTGTTAGTGTTGCTTCAAGTGCAGGATCAGATAATACCGTTGTTCCATCAGCATTTTTTACAGGTAAAGCGGTAGCTATTTTATCTTTTAAAACCAGCTTCCCATCTTGCTTTGTAAAAGTAAGGTCAATACGTGAGATATGCGTTCCATATTTGTCTGGTTCTGTAATAATAACACCATTTACAACTTCTTTTTTAACAAGTTTATGCATATGAGCTGCAAAAATAGCGCTTATTTCCGGACAAGCATTCGCAATATCTTGAACTCCAGTACCAGGGATTCCATTCTCATTTTCTAGTCCCATATGCATAACCCCTACCATTACATCTACTTTACCTTTTAATTCTTTAATTACCTTTTTTGTCTCTTCTACTGGATTTTTCACAACTAAACCAGCTAAATGATCTGTCCCTTTTTCAAAATCACTAATCATTGGTGTATTCATGCCAATAATCCCAACTTTAATTCCACCTTTTTCAACAATCGTATATGCAGGAAGAAAACGCTCTCCATTCTCCTTGTAAATATTTCCTGCTAACGTCTTTCCCTTATATTGCTCACTAACTTTTTTCAATGTATCTAATCCAAAATTGAATTCATGATTTCCAAATGCCCAAGCATCATATCCCATTTCGTTCATTGCTACCATCATTGGAGACTGTGGCTTATCATTGAATAGTTCTACTGAGTTCCCTTGAATTGTATCTCCGGCATCTAATAATATGGTATTTGGATTTTCTTGACGCACCTTCTTTATAACCGTATAAAGCTGCGTTAAACTTCCACTCATATTAGCACCATCAAGTGCATAATCCCAAGGCATAAACCTACCATGAATATCTGCAGTACCCAATAATGTAATATTAACATCAGATTCCTCTGCTTTAGAGATAACTGGTTTGATTGTTATTGTTGCTCCAAGTAGTATAAAAATAATAAAATAACATACATGGCTCTTCCATCTCATTTTTGACATAATAACAATGTTTCTCCCCTTTTTGTACTGTTATATAATTTCTTGAACTTTAAAAATGTAACTTATTATTCGGAAAACTTCAACTACAAAAAATAATTTTAAATATTTATAATCCCTATTATTGATCATCTAAATTACGAAAGGCGAGCCGATGACGGTTCGCCTGGTGTTTTTAACTTATTTAGCTAATAAATCTTTTAATTGATTAGCAGAAAGCCATGGTCTTTTGTGGTGTAACATACGGTGACAATTTGAACAAACAAGAACAGTATCCTCTACTTTAGTTACCTCATTTTTATTCTTTTCCGAAATAGGCTTCGTGTGATGACCTTCTATATACCCTTCATCAATATCGCCGTAATGCGCTTTCGATGTAGCCCATGAAATATAGAATCACTCACATACCCCTAGTAGTTGGCAATGCCTCCTCCTATGAAATTAATCCTGTATCTTTTGCTTTTTCCACGGCTTCTTCTCGATTTTTGACTCCCAGCTTGTCATAGAGGTTGGAGGCGTAATTTCTTACTGTGCCATTTGATAAATAAAGTTTCGAAGCGATTGTTTTATAACGGATTCCTTGTGATAATAGATTCAAAACTTCTAGTTCGCGTTTCGTTAAGCCATACTCTTTTCCATCTGACTTTGATTCGACTGACTTTGCCTCATTATTTCTTTCCCACAGTCTATGGAACAAATCTTGGTTAATCATCGTGCCTCCCCGATAGACGAGGCGAATCGATTCAGCCAGTTCACACGAATCCATCGATTTCAGCAAATAGCCGTCAGCGCCACTTCGTATAATTTCCTTTGCCCTTTCTGTATCCTGAAACGTTGACAGGATGAGGACGCGAATGTCAGGCCATTTTTCCTTGATTACTTTGGTCGCACGAATCCCATCCAGATTGGGCATCTCCAAATCCATTAATACTAAATCTGGATTGAGGCTTTCGCACAATTCTACAGCCTGATTTCCATCTTCAGCCATTCCCACTACCTGCAAGTCTTCTTGTCCATCCAAAATTGTATGGAGACTTTCTCGAATAAACGAGTGATCATCGACGATACATAAGCGGATTCGTTCTTCGGACAATTGTGCTAGTCTGGGTAACACACATGAGATGAGCGTCCCCTCCCCTTTTTTGGAGTATATAGTGACTCTCCCTTGTAACTGTATCACACGGTCTTTCATCGTAGTTAATCCGAAGCCATCCTTCCATTCCTCCACCCCACAGCCATTATCTTGCACATCCAATCTCGTTTGTTGTGGCTCAAAATGTAGTGAAACAAGAATTTCGGTGGAGTTTCCATGTCGCACCGCATTCGTTAGCGATTCCTGCAAACTCCGATACAGCGTCATTTTTGATTGTTTGGAGACCATATACTCTTCCCCTATTATTCGAATGCGCACATTTACTTTTGCATGTTTCTGGAATTCCTCTGTTAATTGTTGCAACGTAACAGTTAAGGGAAGTGATTCTTGGGGTGAATCCATTTGATGTAAATACGTTCTCACTTCTTCCATACTGTTACGGGCCAATTGCAATAATGAGTCGAGCTTTTGCTCTCCATCTTTAGTCTTTAATTCCGTACGTAATGTTTCCATTCCCATAATAATCGAGGTATAGGAATGCCCCATCGTATCGTGCAAATCTTTGGAGAGCCTGTCACGCTCCTCCAACAAAGTAATCCGTTCAATCTGAGATACGTACTGTTCCAATACATGCTTCTGGTTACGAATAACTTCATTTTGACGGTAATTGACAACAAGTAAACGAAAGGAAGATCCCATAGCAAAAGCCAAACCGAGTTGTATGATAATTACCCATAACTCTATTCCATGGGTAATTATTGCAATGAGTAACGGAAACAAAATAACTGTGACAGCACCCGACCAACGGTATGATTTATGGGCACTATTTGCCGCAATCATGAAAGTCGGCATTAAAAAAGCAAGGTATGCTGACGGAAATAATAAAGTTAAGTAAAAGCTTACTCCGCCAAACAAAGCTATCTCAGTAAACAGATAATGGCGATAACTGAACATTAAACAAATCCAAGGTACTGAAAATGAGGCCACTTCCCAAAGAATAATGATCCAAAGTGGCACAGTCAAATGGTCTTGGTGTTGAATAGTAGTTAACATCAATGATAGCCAGATGATAAAACGTATACAAAGTAATATCCAATCATACCAGAACCATTCTTTCAAGCTCTTAAACAAATTATCACCCCTTAATAGCCTTAAACATGGAACACGTGTACATTCCAACTATTTGAACTAAGCTGCTTCCAATACGAATGCGTAACCAGACGAGAATGCACCCAGCAATCATGACAAATATAGCTTTCTCCCATGAATTCACAGCGATTCCCAATAAGTATATCTCAAAATATTGAAATAGTAATGGTGCAAAGATAAATGCAAGCGGAGCTACGTACAATATAACGGCACTTATAAGGCTAAACACTCCAACAAAAAATTTCTGCATGAGCCAAAAAATAGCCCTCCAATTACTACTATTAAGAATCGTTACTCTCGCTTTAATCCATCTATCCCCTCCACTTTCTGTCCTTGTTAAGATTGGCTCTATCGATATATCTGTATAAATTTTCGTCTGAATGCGTTCATACTGGACAAACGTGTGAGCTGTTTGTAACACACTCGCCAACAAGGGAATACCCACGAAGATAACCGTCATCACCAACGCAATTGTAATGCTGACCAAATAGAAACAAAAGTAAAACAATCCAGATCCGAAGGTAAACAACAAAAAGTAAAAATCTTGCAAAATTTTTTGAGATGATGTTTTCGTCATTAGATTCTCTCCTCCTCTTTCTTTGCTATTACGTTAAGAGCCGCCCTTCGATTTTAACCATTCGTCTGTCACATACGGTAGTGTCAAAGTGTCATGATTTGTAAGTCATGACTATCAAAACAGCCGTACCCCCCTATTTTTCATGGTCTATATAAATCTGACAAAAAGTCACTAGCTACTATGACTTGCTGCTTGCTACACTCAGTGCATACACTGACGAGCTGACAACTCGTTGTGCTAACAAGAAAATTTCAGTCAAACAAAGGAGTGCACGAAAAATGAAAAAACAATCAATAAATTGGGCCTCATGGCAATTCTGCTTACTTCTACAAGCATGATTTCTGCGTGTTCCCAACAATCATTAGAAGTTGGAAAATCAAAACCATCAACATCCACAACGGATATCAAAATGACGAAAGCACCTAGTAAAAAAAAGAAGTAGAATCTTTTGCTGATCTGTTATTTGAGGAAAAAATGAAGAAGTTCAATGTGAACGGTTCAAGTTTTGTCGTCGTCCATGATGGAAAAGTCGTCGTCAATAAAGGGTATGGTTATGCAGATAAAGAAAAGAAAATCCCCGTCGGGACACGGTCTTTCAAATTGCTTCAGTCTCGAAAACATTTACTGCCTTAGACGTGATGCAACAAGTCGATAAAGGAAAGCTCAAACTAGATGAAGATGTACAACGATATCTTGGTGGATTAAAAATCCCCAATCAAACAGGAAAACCTCTCACCCTGTTTGATATGCTAACTTATACTAGCGGCGTAGATTTTCCAGATATCACCACAATTACCGGACCGGAATATGTTGATCAAAATATATCGATGAAGGAGTTTTTCTCTAAAAATATACCAACGGTAGTACGGCCGCCCGGCATATGTTATTGCTAGGTAAAAAACGCTATTTTACTAATTAAAATAGCGTTTTTTAAACTTTGAATAAGCAATTCTCTATAGCAATCGAATTTCTACTATTTAATATTGTTTTGAAGCTGATCTAAAAACTAGTTTGCTGCACTAGAAAATACTTGATGTTTTTTCCAGATGATATTTAAATTTGCTTCTAATCTGGGGATTAATAGTTTAAAGCAAAGTTTGCTGTATTCATTGTTTAATGGTTAATATGCTATTCCCTTTCAAGTAAAATTGCACCCGCGATTCCTGGATGTGTCATTTCGTATGGGTCTAGAATTAAATCTAGCTCCTCCTCTGTTAACACATCATACTTTAGGCATAGTTCTCTTATCGGAGCTCCACTTAAAATTGCCTCTTTGGCAATGCGGGCAGCAACCTCGTACCCAATATGGGGATTAACCGCTGTAATGACACCCACACTATTTTCTACATATTCTTTCAAACGTTCTTCATTTGCCTTGATTCCCTTTAAGCAGTGATTTGTGAAAACACGGAAAGCATTATCCATAATGCTTATAGACTGAAACAGGTTAAATACAAGGACTGGCTCCATAACATTTAGTTCCAGCTGACCCGCCTCTGATGCAAGGCAAATAGTATGGTCATTACCAATCACTTGGAACGCTACTTGGTTAATCACCTCTGCCATCACTGGATTTACTTTACCAGGCATGATGGATGAACCCGGCTGACGTGCCGGTAACGTAATTTCCCCCAATCCAGCTCTAGGGCCAGATGCCATTAAACGTAAATCATTCGCGAATTTTGACATATTCATCATGCATACTTTCAATGCAGCGGATACCTCTGTATAGGCATCCGTACTTTGCGTTGCATCGACTAGATGCTCAGCACCAACAAGTGGTAATTCACTAATTTCAGCGAGATATTTGACAACCAGTTTAATATAACGAGTGTCTGCATTTAATCCTGTACCGACTGCTGTCGCTCCCATGTTCAATTCATATAAATGTTGGCTGGATTGCTTAATACGCTTAATATCACGTTCAATCATGCGTCCATATGCTTCAAATTCCTGACCAAGACGAATTGGTACAGCATCTTGAAGGTGGGTGCGGCCCATTTTGATTACATGATTGAATTCTTGTGCTTTTTGTTGGAACACGCTGTGCATATCGGCCATTGTTTTCAGTAATTTTTCAAGAAGATTCAACACTGCGATATGAATTGCTGTAGGAAATGCGTCGTTTGTAGATTGAGACATATTCACATGAGTATTAGGACTGCAATGGAAGTAGTCTCCTTTTTCTTTCCCTAGTAATTCAATGGCACGATTGGCAATGACTTCATTTACATTCATATTTATTGATGTCCCGGCTCCGCCTTGAATAGGATCTACGATAATTTGATCATGCCATTTCCCTTTCATCATTTCATCTGCCGCTTTTACAATAGCTTCTCCAATTCCTGAATATAGGCGTTTAACGTCCATGTTTGCTTGTGCTGCTGCTTTTTTCACCATAGCCATTGCTTTAATTAATTCTTCATGTATTCTAAATCCTGTGATTGGAAAATTTTCAACAGCACGTAGAGTTTGAATTCCGTAATAGGCCTTGATAGGTACTTCCTTTGATCCTAAAAAATCCTTCTCAACTCGCATGTGCTCTTTTGTAATTGACATATTAATTTCTCTCCTCTATAAAATGCAAAATCCTAGAAAGATAGATAGAATCATTACCAATCCTTATCAGATGGAAGCGTTAAATCACTTGCTAAAGGGGTTTCAATGATCTCTTTGACCTCTTCTAATTTATCAGTTTGTCCAAGTGTCCACATCAGTTTCGCCATGATGGCTTCCGTATTCATATCTCCAGATAATATTACTCGATGCTGTGCTACCTTTTGTCCTACTTCATAGAGAAGTATATCTTCTCCTTCTTCCAAGCACTGAGTTGTGATCACTATAGCAATTCCCTCTTCAGTAAGCTCTTGAATTTTTGAAAGCAAGTTCCTTCCTTCAAAAGGTAATCCGCCGTTACCAAAGCTTTCAATAATAATTCCTTTATACAAACCTTTTAGACAATCAAATATCTCTGGCTTTGTACCTGGATACAATTTCATAAGAAAAACATCTGTACATAAACTAGTATTTACCGAGAGCTTATTACTAGTAGACATTGGCTTCCAATGATATCTAACTTCATTTTCATTTACATCGGCAACATATGGATAATTCACACTTTCAAACGCATCATAACTTTTGGTTCGCATTTTAACGGCTCTTGTCCCAATAATGACCCGACCATCAAAAACAATGAACACACCGCCAATATCCTCACAGGAAAATCTCAGGGCATCAGCTACATTTTTCCTTGCGTCTGTTTTTTTAAAACTGATAGGGACTTGTGAGCCTGTTAAAACAACCGGTTTTCTTAGACCTTGAAGCATATAAGAAAGCGCAGAAGATGTATAGGCTAATGTATCTGTCCCATGTGTAATCACAAATCCGTCATAATAATCATAATGGTGAAAAACAGCATTAGCCATTTCTACCCAATTCTCAGGCTGCATATTGGTACTGTCAATGTTCATTAAGATTTTGCAATCAATTTCTATGTTTGGGGATGACTTAGAGAAATAATGCAACAATTCCTCAGCAGCTAATCCTGGAACGAGCCCTTCGTTTCCCTCCACTGAAGCAATCGTTCCACCAGTTGCGAGTATTAAAATTTTCTTCATACATAAAACCTCCACAGAATAAATAACTGTATATCGTTCGCGAAATGCGTATTTATACTTATCATTATAGAACTTAATTTGGAATAATCAAGGTTTTGTATTCTATACGCGTACTTTTTTCTATTCTTGGTTATTTTTCTATGTTATAATTGATTCAACAAAAATAGATGGGGTATGAGACGAATGCTGGAACGTTTATCTGAATTAAGAAAAAATCAAAAATGGTCCTTACAAGATACAGCAGATCGACTTGGGATTGCGAAAAGTACCTATGCTGGGTATGAAAATGGTTACAGAATGCCTTCATTACAATCTTTATCCAAAATAGCAGATTTATTTGATACATCAGTAGATTATATATTGGGTCGAACTGAATATCTGCAAAAGAAAATAGGTGTTGTTGAGATTACAAAGATATTGAAAGATTCTAACCATACACTTTCCATAGACGGAGAATCATTATCTACAGAAGAAATAATTGAATTTATAGCTTTTGTGAGGAGTAAAAGAGAATTAAAAGCTGGAAGAATAGAAGAGCTTTTATCTACGATTGAAAATAATTGAACTACTCACCACTTAACGTCCTTACGGACAGTTTGAAGTGGGAGATTCCTAAGTACAGAGTTCTATCGAACTCTAATGGATTAGGCTATCCCTGTAGTTCCTACGGTTAAGAGATGAATTGCTTCGTTTCTCAGATTGAGTGCTGCATTCCTATCTCTATCGTGATGTGTGCCACAAGAAGGGCAATCCCACTCATGAATTATTAGATTTTTAACATCTTTGTTTTTGTATCCACAATTGGAACATAACTGACTAGAAGCAAACGTTTTAGATACCACAACAACTTGTTTGCCATACCATTTTGCTTTATATTCCAACATCGTTCGAAATTGTGACCAAGATACTTCACTAATTGCTTTTGCAAGCTTTCCATTTTTGAGCAGGTTACTGACTTGTAAGTCTTCTATACCGATGACATCGTGGTTTTTGATGATTTCAGTAGAGAGTTTATGTAAGTAATCAGCTTGTTATCTATAATCGCAATATTACCGTTCGTTTGCTCGGTTGTGTAGGATTGAACCTTATTGTTTTTAGATTTGAATCGTGGAATATCATTTTGTTTCTTGAAAAAACGTGAAAAAGCATCTGCGAGGTTTTTTAATGTGGATTGAAGAGCAATACTATCCACTTCTTTTAACCAAAGTGTATCCTGTTGCTTTTTTAATTGAGTAAGCTCGGCAGAGCAAAAAGGATAGGTTAATCCTTTTCCTGTTTCTTTATAGGTGTCATTCCAGAGAGTAAGAAAATAGTTAAATATAAAGCGACTGCAACCAATAGTTTTAGCAATTAATATTTCTTGTACCTTATTTGGATAGATACGAAATTTATATGCCTTATTTACTAACATGGGTTGCACCTCACTTCTTTCGTAGGATACCTACAGTATACTAAAAAAGTAGGCTTACGCCTACCGACATTCATCTCCCACCTAAAATTGGTGTTTTCACACCTTCACATTTTTGAGGAAGGAGTCTTCTGTCGGAAAACAATAAAATAAAAAAGATATGATGCTTTATTTTTTTCAATCGAAGGATTCTAAAGCGATTGCGTAAAAATTATTTAAATGGACATCAAAACAGTAAGGGAAAATACGAATCTGTCTCTTCTGTAGAAGGCATTTCAAAAAAATTATGTAACATCAAAAAGATGACTTCTGTATTCAACAGAAGTCATCTTTTTTAATTTTGATTGATATCTATGTTACTCCATTATCGATATAATTATTAATAGTATTTCCTCTGACTATTATCTCGCCATTTTATCATGTGCTTTTGAAATTTTTTCCTCATTTAAATTACTGTGCTTCATCGAATAAACAAAATATATTACTGCTCCAATAGTGATCCAAATACTGAAGTACACCCATGTTCTTAATGGTAAATTTAGCATTAAGAACACACAACATACAATTGAAATGCTTGGTAATACGGGTACAAACGGCACCATAAATCCACGTTTTAAATTTGGGTGTGATTTACGGAGGATAATAACTGATACACTAACTAGCGCAAACGTTACTAAACCACCAATGTTAACTAAATTCGCTAATTCTTTTAAATCAATAAATCCAGCTATCACAGAGCTTCCTATTCCCGCTAATCCAATTGTAAAGGTTGGTGCTCCAGTCTTCTTATTAATCTTCGCAAGTGATTTTGGTAACAGTCCATCACGACTCATTGCAAAGAATACTCGTGTTGCAGCGTACATAGTCGAGAAAATAACAGCCATAAGGCCAATTACAGCCCCAGCAGCAATTACACCAGCGACTTTCCCTTGCCCTACAACTTCCATTACATAAGCCATTGCCTCAGGTACATTTAATTCTTTATAGGAAACCATCCCTGTCATAACAAGGCATACTATAATGTAAATAAGTGTACATATGATTAACGATACAATAATACCGATGGGAAGATTACGTTGTGGATCTTTTACTTCTTCTGCCGAAGTTGCTAATATATCGAAGCCCATAAAAGCGAAGAATACGGCTGCTCCACCAGCAAAAATCCCACTAAAACCGTATGGTGTAAATGGTATCCAGTTCTCTGGCTTTACATAGAATATACCAACTATAATAAATAATACAACCATTCCAATTTTAATTAGCACCATTATGTTATTGATACGTTTACTTTCCTTCGTACCACGCGATAACATCCATGTTAATATCAATGTAATGATTACCGCTGGTAGATTAACAATACCACCTTGTGATGGAATTGTTAATAGGGTTTTTGGTATCTCTAATCCAAATCCATTTATTAAATTGTGAAAATATCCCGTCCATCCACCAGCGACAGCCGCTGTTGCCACGATATATATTGAAAGTAACGTCCAACCTACTAAATGAGCCACAAACTCACCAATTGTTGCATAGGAGTACGTATATACACTACCTGACGTTGGGAGTGTAGAAGCAATTTCTGCGTAACATAATGCTATAAATGCACAAACAATCGCTGCAAGTACAAATGAAAAAATAACTGCTGGACCAGCATCTCTTGCTGCTACTAATCCAGTTAACACAAGAACTCCTGTTCCAATTATCGAGCCTATTCCTAACATAATTAAATCAAATGCTCCTAATGTTTTTGTTAAGGTCTTACTTTGATTATGCTCTAACAATTGTGTAACAGATTTCTTTTTTAATAACTTACTCATATTCTCTGTATCTCCTTTAAAAAATAAGGTATGTTTTTCTAATTCTTGTGGTATATATAAATTTACTTAGATATTAGCTGGTCCAAAACTTTACATTATATGAATTTAAAATATTCAAAAAATTTATTTAATCAAATTTCACCAGAACTAAGGGTATTTTTCTTCCGTAATACGCTAAAAATATAACCGCATACACCGCCTATAATAGCTGGAAGTACCCAACCTAAACCTACACTATACAAAGGAAGAGAATGGGCGAAAAAATTATGAATTATTTCGATTTTTACTCCAGCAGCATTTAAGCCATCAAATGAACTAATAATAAATGTTAATATCAAACTACCTTGATATACTTCAAATCTACCATTAAATACAGAGTGTAAAAAAGTTAAGAATATTAAGGTAATAGCAATTGGATACATAGTCATTAATACAGGGATTGAAATCGTAATTAATTGTGTTAATCCTATATTTGCAACTAGTGTACTAAAAACAGACAAAATAATAGCGAATTTTTTGTAAGAGATCTTTGGAAATAATTCATGGAAAAAAGAAGAACAAGCAGTGATAAGTCCTACGCTTGTGGTCAAACATGCTACTATAATCATTAAACCTAATAAAATTGCACCATAAGAACCAAAATAATAGTCTGAAACTTTTGCTAAAACTTCAGCGCCATTATCTAAACGACCAAGTTTTTCAACACTAGAAGCCCCCATATAGGAAAGGGCAGTATAGATAAGAGCTAAGAGTGTAGCAGCAATAGCCGTTGCTTTTGCACAAACAATCATGAGCTGTTTTTTAGTGGTAGCCCCTTTTTCTCTAATTGCATTTACAATAATAATCCCGAAAACAAAAGCTACAAGAGCATCCAGTGTTAAGTAACCTTCTTGAAAACCTTTAAAAAATGCATGTGATGTATACCCTTCAAAAGGTGCTTGAATTCTTCCAATTGGATGAACAAGAGCTACAACTACGAGCAATCCGATAAATGTCAATTTAATAGGAGTCAAAAATTTTCCAACTACATCAATAATTTTTGTAGGATTAAGTGATAACAAGCATGCAACTGTGAAAAATAAGATTGTAAATATAATTAATGTAACAGGACCTGCATCATTTGATAAAAAAGGTTTAATTCCAATTTCAAACGATACATTACCAGATCTAGGGATAGCGTAAAAAGGACCAATTGCTAGGTAGAGAACAGTTGTAAATACAATACCAAACAACGGATGTACACGACTAGCTAAAGATTGTAAATCCTTTTTGCCAGAAAAAACAAATGCTGTTATTGCTAGCAATGGTAAACCAACTCCGGTAACTAAGAAACCTGCATTGGCTATCCATACATTCTTTCCAGCCATTTGACCAAGCATAGGTGGAAAAATTAAATTTCCTGCTCCAAAAAACAATGCAAATAGCATTAATCCTATAATTATGATAAAGGAAGAAGGAACTTTTTTTGACATAATAAATCCTCCGATTACAAATTTTTATACACTCTTTATTTATACAAATTTAGGTTATTTCAGCTTAGAGTACAGTGGCGGAAGGCTATGTTATGGTCCTCCTCCCCTATAAGAGAATAGCAACAGGCTTTTAACTTTAAAAATAGCTTGAATTAATGAATGTGACGTTACCCCTAAATGTAGCTTCTTATTTATTAGTTAAATTGGATAATTCAACAGATTTTTGAGTACAACGTTTCATAGCTGAAATGATAGCTGTTCTTAAACCTTTTTCCTCTAGTGTTGCTACAGCTTCTATCGTCGTTCCCCCTGGAGAACAAACCATATCTTTCAACGCACCTGGATGTATTCCCGTTTCCAATACCATTTTTGCAGAACCTAATACAGCTTGAGCCGCGAATTTATAGGCTTGATTTCTTGGCATACCATCTAGTACAGCAGCATCTGCCATGGCTTCTATAAACATATATACATATGCTGGAGAAGAACCACTAATAGATGTTACAACATCCATTAATTTTTCACTTACTATCTCTGCCTGACCAAAACTATTAAATATATTGAGTATCTCTTCTAAATCTCTTTCTGCAACCATTTCATTGGAACATAACGCAGACATTCCTTCTCCAACAAGAGCAGGTGTATTAGGCATTACTCTTACAACCTTTAACTTTTTCCCGAAAGCATTCTCAGTACTCTTAATACTTTTTCCCGCAGCAATAGTTACGACTATTACATC
>NZ_JAHCDO010000046.1:0-16042 GCF_050768835.1 Bacillus pfraonensis
AATTCGGGATTTCTATTCATCAATCCGCGGCCTTTATAATTGGTCGTCGTGGATTAGGATATAAAGAAAAAGTGCCTCGGGTTCTGAAATCTTATATTCCAAAGAAAGAAGCGCACCACTGGAGTCATTGGCATCAATTAAACAATCGATTGGATATTCACATACATCAGTTCTATCAGCTATACGATGTAGATCAGCCGACAGAAGTCTTACAAATCGAGCGGTTACACTTATTTGAAAATGAAAAGAAAAAACTAGCAAAACGATTTGCATGATAAAAAAGAACACTTTGTCCCAGATTTTTATGCCTATTACCAGAGCAGATAACAAGTCTAGGAACTGGATGCATGACAAAGTGTTCTAGCCTCGATATAAGAAAAAGTAGTTGTACCTATTTTGTTTGCCTTACGTCGGAAGATAGAATAGGTCGTCTTACATTACATACAGACACTACCGAACTCTATATCGTTGTATTCTCTTTGTTGAACGAGAGGAACTGTTTTTGTGAGTACAGAGACAGGAGAATCCCCCACCTCAAGCTCTTGTAGAGGTAGGTGGGGGTAGTTCAATCCTATGTTATATGAAATCAGAAGAAGAAAATGAGCGTAAGATTCTTTTTGTTTTCGAAGTCGAGATTAGCATGTTGGAAAACCAAAATGGATATATATGAAATGGTGTACGTTGTTATGTTTGGACGGAAGGGGATTCAGTTGTAAACAAAAGGAAGAAGGTATTATACTTTGTATATGATATTTATAGAGTATTTATGGGGAATTTGGAAAATGTAAACGATAGAGACTGTCAAAGGAGTGGTTTGGTGAACTATGTAATTATTGGCGGGGATGCAGCTGGCATGAGTGCTGCTATGCAAATTGTTAGAAACGATAAAGAAGCAAAAGTCGTTACGTTAGAAAAAGGTGAGATATATTCATATGCACAGTGTGGACTTCCATATGTGATTAGCGGCGTGATTCCTTCTACTGAAAAATTAATTGCCAGAGATGTGAAGACATTTCGTGATAAGTATGGAATTAATGCGAAAACAAATCATGAAGTAACAAAAATTGATATTGAAAATAAAACTGTACATGGTATACATACAAAGGAAAAAACAGAATTTCAATATAAATATGATCGCTTGTTAATTGCGACGGGAGTTAGACCTGTTATGCCGGATTGGGAAGGTAAGGATTTGAAAGGGATTCATCTTCTAAAAACAATTCCGGATGCTCATAAAATATTGGAGACACTGCAGCAACAAAATGTTGAGCAAGTAACAATTATCGGCGGCGGTGCAATTGGTCTTGAAATGGCTGAAACATTTGTGGAACTTGGGAAGCGTGTACGAATGATTGAAAGAAATGATCACATTGGAACAATTTATGATGCTGATATGGCAGCGTATATACATGAAGAAGCGGCGAAACATCATATTGAAATTTTAACAAATGAAAATGTAAAAGCATTTAAGGGAAATGAGAAAGTAGAATATATTGAAACAGATAAGGGAACGTATAAAACGGATCTTGTCTTAGTCTCAGTTGGCGTGCAACCAAATACGGAATTTTTGAATGGAACTGAAATCCGGACAAACAACAAAGGAGCAATAGAAGTAAATGCTTATATGCAAACGAGTGTGGAAGATATTTATGCAGCAGGAGACTGCGCAACCCATTACCATATCATAAAAGAAACGCATGATCATATTCCAATTGGTACAACTGCAAACAAACAAGGTCGTCTTGCGGGACTAAATATGATTGATAAACGAAGAGCTTTTAAAGGAACTCTCGGTACGGGTATTATTAAATTTATGGGACTTACATTAGCTAGAACAGGTTTAAATGAAAAAGAAGCGGGCGGATTAAAGCTCCCATATAAAACAGTAACGGTAGATTCAACAAGTATGGCTGGTTATTATCCAAGTGCCACACCACTTTATGTGAAATTGTTGTATCGAGCTGATACAAAACAATTACTTGGTGGACAAGTAATCGGAGAAGAAGGCGTGGATAAACGAATTGATGTCATTGCGATGGCCTTATTTCATAAAATGAGTATCCACGATTTAGAGGATGTCGATTTAAGCTATGCTCCGCCATACAACAGTGTTTGGGATCCGATTCAACAAGCAGCGAGGCGAGCAGAATAGCACTTCTTATAGGGGGTGCTATTTTTTATACTGAAAAATTTATGATATAATATTCACTCTTGAAAAATAGATGCCGCAAATATCGGAAGACAAATCTTATTATGATGTAAATACATATGAGCTAGTAATGAAAGACGCTGGAGGATAAGAAATGGCAATAAATATGAGAACAGTAGAAGAGTGGATTGCAGAGTCAAATGCAAGGTATGAAGAGGACTTTGGAGAAAGTGTCCAAGAAGTAAAGGAACTATGCGTTGCGATTGATAATGCTACTTTAATTTACCCGAAGCATGTATTTTTTGCAAAGCCCAATTTGTTAGTCTAGTATGTACTGTATTCATAATGCATAGCATCGATGATCCGATAGAACCTCTAGGGTTTTTAGCTTGTTCGATTAATTTTTGTAATACACTCAACTGTATTGCTCCTTATATATCAGTTTCCTAAATTTGTATATTCTCTTCAGACAGTTTACATCCCTTTAAAAAGATCCGCCCTTTGCTAGACGCAGAGGGCGGATCTTTTAGCTATGCAAATATCCTTTAAGCCAAGTGCGAGGTCGATAGAAACCAATCGGAATTTGAATGAGGGACGTTTTTTGCGTCCTATCAATTCCATACAGTTTGTCACATGAGTTTGCATCAAAACCTAAGAGTGGATGTCCACCCATATCCATAGCTGAGGCTGCTAAGACGAGCCTTTGTACGAGTATGCCAGCTTCCATTTGTTGAATCCGGTATCCCCTATAACCGAAATGGTTTTTTAAATAATCCTTATTTCCGATTACGTGTAAACAGAGTGGGACTTGAAAGAGGTTTACATTGTCCATTGTCATACCGGATTGTAAAGAATGGCGTAGGTCCCCAGATTGAATTTCTTCTAATGCATGAGCAGTGCTGTCATAGGAATATGCCCCATTTGCCAAACCTTCTACGTTATAAAAGCATCCGCAGAGTGAGACGCGTGCTTTAGGGTTGATATGTTCTCCGTCTAAATCATTTTGATAAGGAAAGGAAAGAGTTGCCTCTTGAAGTAAGGTAGCGAGCTGCGTTTCATTTATTTTTTTTAAGACAAAGTCTAGATCTGGTGAATAGCGTTTTTGACAAACGGATGCAAAATCGTACGATAATCGCTGCGCTTCTGGGAGCGTTAAAGTTTGCGTGTGATGTGAAGCAGCTGCGTCTTCTCGTACAGTTTGAAATTGATCGGTTGATTCTAGCATAGAAGCTCTGTTCATTTTGGTTATCATCGGATACTCTATCACATTTTGTGAGCGAATAAAGTAATCATGCTGCAGAAGAGGGAGTTCTTGAGATAGTTCATGAGATGAGATGTTTTTTTCTAATGTATCCTCATGGCAAAACCATTCTGCTGTAGGTTTACTAGATAACGGAATAACCGCGTATACACTTTCTTCTTGCTCAGATAATCCGAGTAAGTGATTCATGGCTCGATCAAGAAATTGAAAATATACACCAGACGTATAGCCGAATTGTTTCGTAACTTCTAGTAATTGACCGATGAGTACGCCGGTATCTAGACCTTGGAGCCGATAAGAAAAATTATTATATTTAAAGAAATTTTTCCAAAACATAGTTGATACGAAAGTAGTGCCGAAACAAGCAGATATATCACAGCGATTCCCGAGTGCCTGCGTCAAATAAGAGTCAAAATTTCCTTCCCGTAGCAAAATCAAACGATGATGGGCTACGTCGTAATGGTAGATGCCATATGGGATCGTTTCTATTCTCAAATATACATACAATTCATTTGGGTACAAAGCTCCTCCTGAAGGAATAAACCTTCGATATATATTCCTTGTTTTCTCTTGATCGAAATGGAAAGAGGGTTGGCAAATTTGGGTCAGACCGAATGTATACCAAAGAAAATGTCCTATTTTTTCTAGATTGGGTTCAGTAGGTACATTTTGATTTCGAAATGTTAGCGGCACCTCAAGAGAAAGAGGGATAATAGGTAAACCACGATATAGTTTATAAGGAAGCGGTGCATCTTCCCAGTTAACATTCTCATTTGTGGGCATAATTTCATCGATAGAAAAATGTAAATTGTGTAGAAATGCCTCTAATTCCATGAAATTTCCTCCTTACAAAGCGGATTACGGAAATGGATGGGGATGCGGATTTAGTTCTTCAAACGCTAGCGGATTAGCCATATAACCAAGTTCCATCGGTACGTTTCGTACTCTTTGTAGCCCTGATGTGCGAGTAAGATGGTGACCAAATGTCATTGGTAGCATGCCAGGAATGAAGACTTTTACACAATGTAAGCCGTTTTTTCGGATAGCAGGAGCCGTTTGATCAACAACGATTACTTCAAGTCCTAAGTGAGCAAATCTGTCTAGAAGGTGCTTGAGGTCTACAGTTAAGTCGGTATCATTAGATGGAAGGTGATTCATTTGGTCAAATGTTTGTAAAGGATGATCATTATTTAATAAAAATTGAAGACGCTCTTCTGCTTCTGGTAAACCGTATAACATACTATGATCTTCCATTTGTGTTACAAGATATGGATCATGTAAAAATTGTTCATATTTTTGCCGGTTTTCTTCAAATTTTTCATCCATTATAAGGAGCATACCAGCTAGCTCATGAATGGCATTTTTTACAGCTCGCACTGGTTCCATATGAGCTCCCCCAGCGCAGATAAGGTTCATTCCGGTCTGTTTTGTATTTTTAGCAATTGCCCACACACTCGGAATTCCATGTTCCATCGTTGCATCAAAAACATGTAAATCATAGCCTGTAATGGTGCGCATTCGTTCAATCATTAATTGTAATTCTGTATCGCACGCAGAAGCTAAATCAAGGCGAGAGAGTGGTAATTGTGCATACCAAGTTAGTAAAAAGGCATCGCGTTCTACTATTTCTAAAATCCCATGAAAAATCGCTTCTTCTAAACTTCCTCCAATGGCGCAGCCGTTAGAAGTTTCATAGACAAATCCGTCTTTATGCCCTAAGCTGTAATAGGCAACGGATTCTGGTATTAATACTGGGCGATTTTGTAATAAAGAATAGCCCCATACCCAATTTTGCGGATCATCAGGATGAAATGGCTTAAACGGGAAATTAGGCTGGTTATAATGTTCACTCGTATGTAAACCAAGTGTAACGGGATTAATCGCCTTGTCTTCTAACTCGTGATAACTCCCATGAATTTTTGTCCGTTTCCCGCGAGGAGCAATTCCGCAATATCGTTCCAATCCTTCTAAAATCGCTGTCGATTCGCTAATTGTATAAGAATGTGTTCGGCCTGCAACTCCTTCGTTTCCCATAAGTAAGGGCATATTTACAATGACGTCAGCGAATGGTAAACGGGAATTTTGCATTTTTCCGTTTAAAAGTCCGGTTCGATAGTCTAAATAATCTTGCGTTAAAAAAGTATTTAATTCATCTATGGAACGACAACGATAGGTGTCACTGCTCGTTTTGAAGCAAGGCTGTAGTGATAAATGAGCAGCTGATTCAGTATCATCAGGTAATGAGCTACACATCGGGCATAGAGGATCAGGGAGAAATGAATGGCGTGAACATTGAAATGTTTGCATGTTAAATAAAAGGAGCTCTTCTTGTAAAGTTGCATGATGCTTTGTTAATATTTTCTCTGTTTCTGCATAAATGAGGTGGCTCATTTGTAAAATGCCGTTTTGTGTTGCATATATATCCCGCTCTACACTGTCATCGCGTTCCGTTAAAAGTCTTCGCTGCAGTTCCCACATTTCTTTTCGATCATAACCAGCTACGAGTCGCCTTGCATCAGCGCAATGGGAGCACCCTGGTTGATTGGGCCTAATGTAAGGACCGATGATACCTTCGCCAAATGAAATAAAGCCCCTAAGCCAAGGGATATTAGCGGATCGAAATATTTCTTCCGCTTTATGGTGAATAGAAGGGGAGCAACCATCGTGTAATATGAGAGCAAGGTGAATATTTTCAGGAAGCGTTTCTTCAAGATTGTTTTGACGAATGACAGAATAGTGAACGGATAATTGTTGATCTACATAATCAGCGAGGAGACCTTTTCCTACAAGCAATATATTTGTATCCATCAGTTTTCCTCCTCTTTTATTAGCACGCCAACTACACTGCCCAAACCTTCTTGTAAAAAGGGTTCGATGGCTAAATCAAAAACGACGGGATAAAGATTATTTTCTTTTAAATTTAGTAAGGCTGCTTGTAAGGTTTCTAATTGAGGGACCTCTTCTTCGCTTTGTATTTCAACTCTAAATGAGTCTGTGTCCTGCACGAAAATAGCTGAATCTAATAATACATAGGAGTTAAGAGGGAGCTGTTGATTTTGCGCGTGCAGTAGTGCTTGCTGTAATGAGTTTCTTAACGCTAATGTTATATTTAAATCGGTACTACCATACCACTGATTGTGCATGCGGGTCCAAACAACAGGGAACCCTAACACTTCTTCACCAATTCCAATTTGGGGTGTTTCGTACATTGTTGAGAGTGCATTGAAATAAAATTGGCAGTGTGTGTCGTTGATTTCGGTTACTTGCAAGGGAGAAATTTCTTCTGTTTGGAGGAATTGTCGTTTCTGCAAGGTAGCTGTTAAATAGTGTTGTAATCCGCGATACACACCTTCTAGCATTGTTTCTCCAGCTCCAATTCCCATGCATTCGTCTTGTTCTCTACTGAATGAAGGGGGAATAAGGAAATCAACCATTTGTGATACATATGTCTCGATTCCGGTTAATCCTGCTTCTCGTCGTGCTTCATCATGGGTTAAACCTCCGCAAATGATATCACGTAGGAGCTCAGCTGGTCCTTCGGATAATGGATTGGCAACTTGAATACGGCATTGGGATAAAGGTAATTGTGTTAAATCCTGTTCTTCCCATGTGTGAAAGATTCCAGATTTATTTGAAGTTAACTGGTCGAAAAAGTGAAATAACTCATTGGAACGATTTTGATTAGAGTGTTGATCGAGTACTTCACCGAGATTGTGGATGATGTCTCTGTACAAGTTTTCAGTCGTGATAAGTGGATGTTGAATGAAAGAATGCCATTCGCCTTCTAGTGTTTCGGAATCTAGTAAAAAGAATTGGTTCTGTTGTTCTCGTTTGGTAACTCCTGTAACGTTTTTGAATAACTCAAAAACAGCGATGTTTGCTAACATAGCTCCGGCAATTGGCGAGAAAGGCTCTAGCGGACCATCTTTTTGCAGAACTGGCTCATGGATACGTCGCCAAGCTGATTCCCAGCATACGTTAGAATCTGAAGTAACGACAGGGCCCACTAATCCTACTTGTTGTAAAGAAAGAGCTGGAAGAAAGTTTTTCTTTTCTTCTCTACAAATCTCATGGAGCATTTTTAATTTTTCAATATTACCACTTTCAGATACATATAGAATCCAATCAAATGATTGGAAAATCTCTCGTAAAGGCCAATCTACCGTTGTATCTATTTTTTGAACAAGTACATTTTGATCGGCAGTATAGGCCTTTTGTACAAGCTCAACAAGTCGCGCATCATCTGTTGCTGCGGGATCCGTAATAAGGCAATGGAACTCTGGTAAGCCAGATTCAAGCAAGGAAGAAACTAATGAAGTAAAGAAAGATCCAGATCCAATTGCTAACACTTTAGCTTGTCGATACATTTGAAATTGCAGGGGCCCCAATTGGGAGGTGTTTTCTAGAAATTCGATTTGTGATGCATATCTCTCAAGTAATGCATTCTCTAATTGATGGGGAGCACCTTGGCTCACATCTCGAACAAAACCATTTTGGTGCAAGATCTCGCCAATTTCAAATACCCTATTTTGATAAGGAAGGGAGAGCCCATTTGTTAATTCTTCTAACGTGTGTTCTCCGTTAAACATAGGCATCAATTTTTCAATCCATTGGTAGATATCACTTCCTTGCATCCGGAATGAACTGGAGTTGTTTCTAAAATAAACACCTCCGTCTGGATCGGGAATGAAAAATGTATCTTTGTTCATCTTTAGCTTTGTGGAAGTCCGCAGATTACTCATTTTATTCCTCCTTATCAGTCAGTTCGTTTTAAGCGCACATTATCAGTGTATGTACTTTGATTTGTCCCTTATGATAAGTTAGAAAAGGTTGCCTCTACAGTGGATGTTGCAGAGGCAATCTTTTTTCTTTAAGTAACTATGCTGCTTAGTGGTTTTATCGGCCACCACCGCCGCAATTGTGTCCGCCGCAATTGTGTCCACCGCAATTGTGTCCACCACAGTGGTGTCCGTTCCAGCAGTGATGTCCACCGCAGTGGTGTCCATTCCAGCAGTGATGTCCGCCGCAGTGATGCCCGCCACAGTGATGCCCGCCACAGTGATGCCCGCCACAGTGATGCCCGCCGCAGTGATGCCCGCCGCAGTGATGCCCACCGCAGTTTTGCCCACCACAGTTTTGCCCACCACAGTTTTGTGGGCGCGTAATGTAATAGGACTGAGTTTGAGGGTCCCAAACAGTGACCTCACCTGTTTGAAAATCATTCAAGCCTAACGATTGAATTTCATTTTGGAAATGATACATGTTAAACCTCCTAGTCATAGATAGGGCTATTTAAAAGTGAAAAAGAGTGGGAGAAATTGTATTTTTCTGTGCGCTCTCCACATCAACCTATGAATTCCGCCCTGCGGATGTTACTGATTGTAATGCCTATTTAAGTACAGAAAGTGTTTTTCATTCATGAATAGAGGAAGCGTAGGAGCTGATTGATTATAACGGAAGTAGGAGAGAAGGGGGGAATATAGTTTTATTTTTATCCTGCTATTTTAGGGGGAGTAAGACTCCTACCTTAAAATTCAGCATAGGTGGGAGACGAGCTGCCCGTAAAAGCCCGATTGGTGAAGGGGAATAATCAGTGGGGATGAAGAAAAACCTCATTGATTCAAGTTTCACGTTATAAAAAAAGCTGTAGAAAGATCGAATGTATCGATTCTTTCTACAGCCTTGTATAGTTAGAAGGTTAATCAACCTTCTAATAATAATGATTTTGGATCTTCCAGCATTTCTTTAACAGCAACAAGGAAGCTAACTGCTTCTTTACCATCGACGATGCGGTGGTCGTAAGATAGAGCAATGTACATCATCGGACGGTTTTCCATACGTTCTGCATCGATTGCAACTGGTCTTACTTGAATTTTATGCATTCCAAGAATACCTACTTGTGGGCTGTTTAGGATTGGTGTTGACATAAGGGAGCCGAACACACCACCGTTTGTAATTGTAAATGTACCACCTTGTAGTTCTTTTAATGTAAGTTTGTTATCACGTGCTTTTTTACCTAGTTCACGAATTTCGCTTTCAATTTCAGCGAAGTTCAATTGGTTTGCATCGCGTACAACTGGAACAACTAAGCCATCTGGAGCGGCTACAGCGATTCCGATATCATAGAATTTTTTAATGATAAGCTCGTCACCTTGGATTTCAGCATTTAACAATGGGAATTGTTTTAATGCTGCAACAACTGCTTTTGTAAAGAATGACATAAAGCCAAGACGAACATCATGTTTTTTCTCAAATGCGTCTTTACGTTCTTTACGTAATTCCATGATTGCAGTCATATCAACTTCGTTAAATGTTGTTAACATTGCAGATGTTTGTTGAACTTCTACAAGACGTTTTGCAATTGTTTGACGGCGGCGGGACATTTTTACGCGTTCAACTGGTTTTTCAAATTCAGTCACTGCAGCTGGTTTTGGACTTGTTTTTTCTTGTTTAGGCTCAGCTTTTGGTGCAGCAGCATGCGCTTGTACATCGTGTGGTCTTACGCGGCCAAGTGGATCAGTGCTACGTACTTCATTTAAGTCAATGCCTAATTCACGTGCCATTTTTCTAGCAGCAGGTGATGCGATAGGACGGTCTGTATTTGGAAGACCTTGTAAAGCTGTTTTATTTGGCGTAGCACTTGGAGCCTCAGCTTTTGGTGCTTCAGTAACTTCTTGTTTAGGTTGTTCTGGTGCCGCTGGAGCAGGTGTACTGACTGCAGCGCCGTTTGCATCTAAAATTGCAATGATGTCACCAACTTCAACTGTATCCCCAGGCTCTCCTAATAGCTTCGATACAATACCTGAATCTTCCGCAATGATTTCTACATTGACTTTATCAGTCTCAAGCTCAACAACGCTGCCACCTTTCTCAACTTTGTCGCCTACGTTGATAAGCCATTGTGAGATAGTTCCTTCTGAAATAGATTCTGCAAGCTCAGGTACTTTAATTTCGATCATTTTAAATGTCCTCCCCTTATTTGCCTAACGGTGTGTTTTGTCTTCTTTTTTCTTCGGTAATCTCCATCTTTTCCAGCTTAATTGGGCAGAAATTCTCTACAACCTAGTAGTTAAGGAAATCTGCCCAAATGAGCTAGAGTAAAACGATTTTTTAGTTGCTATAAACTTCTATTTCTTGTTTGTCTTGACGGAAGTTATACTTTGTATCTAATGCATGAGCCACGATAAGTTCTTGTTCTGCTCGGTGCGCATGTGGATCGCCACCTGAAGGACTTGAACGGTCTGGGCGTCCAATATAACCTGTTTTTACTTTATCGCCAGCAAGTTCAAACAGAATTGGAGCCATGTAATGCCATGCGCCCATATTTCTTGGTTCTTCTTGTACCCAAATGATTTCTTCTAAGTTTTTAAAGCGTTTCATAATAGATTGAACTTTTTCAGCAGGGAATGGGTACAATTGCTCAATGCGAACAATATGAACTTCATCCAAATTGTACTCATGTTTACCAGATTCGATTTCTGCTGCTAAGTCAATTGCCATTTTACCAGTTGTTAAAACAAGGCGTTTTACTTTCGTTGGTTTCGTACCAAGGTTTTCTTGTTCTAAAGCAGGTTGGAAGCGTCCTTCACTTAGCTTGTCACCTGATGAAGCTGTAAGTGGGTGACGTAATAAGCTTTTTGGCGTCATAATAACTAATGGACGAACTGCTTCTGTACCAAGGATTGATGCTTGACGGCGCAAGATATGGAAGTATTGTGCCGCACTTGTTAAGTTTGCAACAGTCCAGTTGTTTTCAGCAGCTAGTTGCAAGAAACGTTCTGGACGTGCACTAGAGTGCTCTGGTCCTTGACCTTCATAACCATGAGGCAATAGAAGAACTAGACCTGATTTTTGACCCCATTTTGCTCTTCCTGCTGAAACATATTGATCAAATAATGCTTGTGCAGTATTTGAGAAGTCACCGTACTGCGCTTCCCACATAACAAGAGTTTCTGGAGCGAACACGTTATAACCGTACTCATAACCGACAACTGCAGCTTCAGATAACGGACTGTTATGAACTGAGAACGATGCATTGATATTTGGTAATCGGTGCAACGGTGAATATGTTTCGTTTGTTTCTGTATCATGTAATACGATATGACGGTGTGCGAACGTACCGCGCTGTGAATCTTGACCAGTTAAACGAATTGGCGTACCTTCTTGTAAAATAGAGGCGAATGCTAAAGATTCGGCAAGTGCCCATTCAATTTTACCGTTCTCTTCAAGAGCATCTTTGCGGCGCTCAAGAATCTTCTTCACTTTCGGATATACGTTAAAGCCTTCTGGCCAAGTTAAAAGTCCTTCGTTAATTGCGCGAAGTGTTTCAAGCGGAAGACCAGTATCAATCGGTTGAATACCTCTTGCAACTACGTCTGGAACTTTCACGTGTATAGCTGCTTCACTCGTATCAGCAGGTGGTACTTGTGCATACTCAGCTTTTAATTGTTCTTGCGTAAACTGTGTAATTGTTTCGACTTCTTCAGCATTTAAAACACCTGCAGCTTGTAGTTGCTCTGCATAGATTGCTCTAACAGTAGGGTGCTTTTTAATTTTCTTATAAACTTGTGGTTGCGTAACTGCTGGGTCATCCATTTCGTTATGTCCGTAACGACGGTAACCGATTAAATCGATTAAGAAGTCTTTTTTGAACAGCGTACGATATTGAATTGCCAGATTAGCAGCTGCAAGACAAGCTTCTGGATCGTCAGCATTTACATGGACGATTGGAATATCGAAACCTTTTGCAAGGTCACTTGAATATTTTGTAGAACGAGAATCATAGCTATCTGTTGTAAAGCCAACCGAGTTATTTGCAATAATGTGAATCGTTCCACCTGTTTGGTATGCATTCAGTCTGCTTAAGTTTAAAGTCTCAGATACGATACCTTGACCAGGGAATGCAGCGTCACCGTGAACTAAAATTACGAATGATTTCGAAGCATCTTGTTCAGGATAACCAGCTTTTTTACGATTTTCTTGAGCTGCACGTGCATAACCTTCAACAACTGGGTTAACAAACTCAAGGTGACTCGGGTTATTTGCTAATGTAACGCGTGTGCTAGCTTCTTCAGAGCCAACGACTTGTTCTCTACCTAAATGGTATTTCACATCGCCAGTCCAGCCAGCATTACTATTTACACCTTCTATTGTTGCATGTTTAAACTCAGCAAACATGTGACTATATGGTTTTTCTAATACATGAGCGAGTACGCTAAGACGGCCGCGGTGAGCCATACCGATCATAACGTCATTTACGCCGCCCTTAGCACCTTCTGAAATAATTTCATCCAGTACAGGTACAAGCATATCAACACCTTCTATAGAGAAACGTTTTTGACCTACAAACGTTTTATGCAAAAATTGCTCGAAACTTTCAACTGCTGTTAACCGTTTTAAAAGAGCAGTTCGTTTTTTATTTGGTAGTGGTTGACGCAATGAATTTGATTCCACCATTTGATGCAACCACGCACGTTCTTCACTATCTTGTATATGAGAAAATTCATAGGCTAAAGATTTTGTATAAACATCTTTTAATCTATTAATTACATCAAGAGCTGTGTGAATACCATTTGGTGCATCTGGCCATACTGTTTTTGCTGGAATCGCTTTCAAATCTTCATCGCTCAAGTCCTGCATTGCTGCATGAATAAGGGATTGTCCATCAGTAGGATCTTCCATCGGATTAATATGAGCGGATAGATGCCCGAATGAACGGATACTTTCTACAACTTGCACCACTTTAAGAATTTTTTCAATGTTTCCTGTACCTTGAGGAGAAAAATTTGTTTCTTTGTTGTCCCCTGTTACGACATCAGCTTGGAATGAAGGAGCTCCAAAAGTTTCAAAAAGCTCTTGTAATTCCGGATCAACAGAACCTTCATTAGTCACGTAACGATCATACTGTTCAATAACATAGCCAAGGTTCGGACCATGGAATTTGGCCCAAGGGTTTGTCGCTGTATTCTTCCTCGTCATTTGTTTAAACCTCCCAATGCATATATTCCTTTTTTCGTGTGAAAAGGATGCATTTCACTCTTTTCATAATTGATGAACCAGTAATGAATGTAAATGTTATCTTTACTCTTATGTTATTACAATAATTTACATAATACCAAACATTATTACTTATCCGTTTTGTAAAAAAACATTCACAATTACTTATCACCTAAGTTAATCTTTCATGTTATAAAGTAACTTTAGGGAAAAAATAGGTGATTTCATTTGATACATCCATCATTGGAAAAGATTATCCCGATGAAAGTCCAAGGGTAATTGTTAGAATTTTTCGTTAAAAACTCATTTGAATTATGTATATTAAAATAATAAGCGCTTTCAAGAATATTATACAACAATATAACAGAATATAGTATAAAAAATAAAAAATTATGAATTTATCGTAAACTTTATTTCGGTAGTGTTAAATATTGAAAGGAAAAAAGAAAAATTTGCTTATAAGTGATGATTATGATTTAAAAATGGCTTATAAATCGTTAGTTTTTGCAAATATAGCAGAAAACTGCTCAAAAACGATAGCTCATTTCATACAAATAGGAAGAAAATTTGTATATGTAAAAAAAATAACGTGCATATAGCTATATTAATTTTTTAAATTAGAGGAGGATTAATATAACGAAAACTTCCCACCTGAAAAAGTATAAAACCGTCCTTGTCAAGCGAGAGAGAATTTGTCCATGCCTAGAAGCGGTCAGAGCCTCTTTCTGCCTCATGCTAAGTGAAAATAAAGAGAACGGGGGACAGGAATAAGTAGGAAACCTAATATTTTGGTTATATTCATTTGTTATACGTTCCCACTTTGGTTATAAAAATAGTCATGATAAAGAGGACATTCCAGTAAATACGGAATCTAACTTTGGAGTAGAGTGCAAAAGATTTACTCATATAAACTGCATCTTATGTAAAGGATACTTGACGTAAAGTTTCCTTTACTTTTATACTATATGTAAGTAAGGAGGGATAAATTTCTTGGAAAATAAAATGGTAGAATACCGAAAGAAATTTGGATTCTCTCAAGAGAAGTTAGCTGAAAAGCTTGGCGTGTCTAGGCAAACGATTATTTCAATTGAAAAAGGAAAATACGATCCATCGCTTCCTTTAGCATTTGAAATTGCGAAAACATTCCAGACAACCATTGAGAATGTATTTCTTTATGAGGAGAAAGAACAGGGATGATAGAGAAGGGGGAATAGTAATGAATTATTCACAGAAGTACTTTTTGATTATTGGCATGTTCTTTTTAATCATGAGCGGATTCATGATGTTGGCAGGGGTTATGACACATTCTGCACCACCCACTCCGACTTATACATTAGTATCGATGATGATTATGTGCTTTTGCTTAAGTTATTTACATCCGCAATTTAAAGAAAAAGATGAACGAATGAAGTTGATTCGTCAAAAAGGAATGTTTTATTCTTTCTTTGCATTATTAATATATTTTATTGTTTTTTCAATTGGCTTACATTTAGAAATCATTATATTGACCGCTGGAGAACTACTTAATATTTTAGCTGCATTAACAATTAGTACAGTCTTTATTTCGTTTGTTGTTTTATCTAAAAGATGTTAAGTGGAAAATAATAAATAGGTCTTATATAGGAAGGAGAAAAAATGCAACTTCTTTATGCATTTGGTATCAGTATTATTTTAGTTCTATTCATGTATTTCTTCGTTCGTAAAGATATTACGAAAGATAATACGCTCACAAAGAGAGGTTTTTATAAACTAATTGGATGTTTAGCGGTGATGTTTATAGGAATTATTGTGATGATTGTTTTGGTGATTCAGAAATTCTAGAGATGGTGTAGGGCAGAATAGGCATTGACCTAGAGTTTTAAGGTTTGTAGAAAAGGATAGATGGACTTTCGCAAGCTCATCTATCCTTTTCTAATTTCTTGTAGGTGACTGAGATTATGCAGTTGCCTTTTTGTTTTTTTCAATTTAAATATAAAAATAAAATAAGTCTAGTATGCACTAAGTTTAAATCTGGATTTCATTCTATTTAAATTTCATTACAATTGTGTTACTACTCTTAAACTTACCTTGGAAATAGCTATACTTATACATAGTACATATGTTTAGTCAATGATAAAATTTAGGAAAAGGAAGGAATTTATGAGAAAACAAATTATAGCACTTACTTTAGCTGCGGCTCTAGGACTCGGTTTCCAACCGAATAGTAGTTTAGCAGAAACATCAAATACGATAACACAAGCGGCTCCTCAGCAAAATGGATGGAAATCACAAAATGGGAAATGGTTTTATTATCAAAATGGTAGTAAAAAAACAGGATGGATTTCAGTAAATAATCAATGGTACTATCTAGATGCAGCGGCCGGTGGAGCGATGAAGACGGGCTGGTTGAAATACGGAGGTAGTTGGTATTACTTAGATGGAGCAGCCGGCGGAGCAATGAAGACGGGCTGGTTAAAAACAGGAGGTAGTTGGTACTACTTAGATGGAGCAGCCGGCGGAGCAATGAAGACAGGCTGGTTAAAAACAGGAGGTAGTTGGTACTACTTAGATGGAGCAGCCGGCGGAGCAATGAAGACAGGCTGGTTAAAAACAGGAGGTAGTTGGTACTACTTAGATGGAGCAGCCGGCGGAGCAAT
>NZ_JAHCDO010000047.1:0-19738 GCF_050768835.1 Bacillus pfraonensis
TTACGTCGAATCGTTGCATTTAGAATACGACCTTCTACTTCACGACTTTTGGCAAAGCGAACAAGGCCAAGTTTCGGTAATTTCATTTTGTTACCTACAATCGCAATATTGCCGTTCGTTTGCTTGGTTGTGTAGGATTGAACCTTATTGTTTTTAGATTTGAATTGTGGAATATCATTTTGTTTCTTGAAAAAACGCGAAAAAGCATCTGCGAGGTTTTTTAATGTGGATTGAAGAGCAATACTATCTACTTCTTTTAACCAAAGTGTATCCTGTTGCTTTTTTAATTGAGTAAGCTCGGCAGAGCAAGAAGGATAGGTTAATCCTTTTCCTGTCTCTTTATAGGTGTCATTCCAGAGAGCAAGAAAATGATTATATACAAAGCGACTGCAACCGATAGTTTTAGCAATTAATATTTCTTGTACCTTATTTGGATAGATACGAAATTTATATGCCTTATTTACTAACATGGGTTGCACCTCACTTTTTTCGTAGGATACCTACAGTATACTAAAAAAAGTAGGCTTACGCCTACCGACATTCATCTCCCACCTAAAATTGGTGTTTTCACACCTTCACATTTTTGAGGAAGGAGTCTTCTGTCGGAAAACGATAAAGAAAAAATAATGGATTATAAACAAAAACTACACTGAAATCCAGTTCGGTATGGTAAAATTGCATAAAAAAAGACCACTTTTGTGAGTGGCTTCAAAAAGAAGAAATGGCTGTCATCCCCCTTAAGCGTACCGATATTAAAAAGCCCAATTTCTCAATTTAATGCTGAGAAATTGGGCTTTTTTCATTACTTCAGAAAAGGAATAAGAACACTATAGGTTTTTATACTCCCATCGGTAATTATTTTTTAAAAGATTTTTAGAAATTTAAAGATGAAGTATTGTATGCATGCAAGTATGACTAAAAATGAAAAGTTGTAAATACTGAATTTGATTAAATACTTTTTACTCTCTTTACGGTTGGCCTGAATGAATAGTTTATAGGAGATTACACTGGCTAAAGATGCGATAATTGTTCCAAGCCCTCCGATATTTACTCCTAATAATAAGGGTTTCCAATCAGAAGTAAAGTTTGACAGGAGAATTGAAGCAGGAAAATTGCTAATCAATTGACTCAAAAATATGGAACTAAAAAAGACTGATGTGTCTCCTCTTAAATTAGTGCGGGCAAATGTCTCCATTGCATTTGAGTTAGAAATATTTCCAATAAAAACAAAAAAACAGACAAAGGTTATCAAAAGAGAATAATCAATCTTAAATAATAATTTTCTATTTAAAATAAATACTGTCACCAATGTAATTATTAGCGCAATGTAATAATTAATGACTCCAAAAATAGATGCAATAATAATGACAAGTATCAGGATCCAGACTGTAGCTTTTTTTCGATCCTCTATAGTAATAACAGGAAGTTCTATTTTTAATTCTGTTTTATGAAGTTTTTGAGTAAATATAAACAACAAACTGATGCCAAGCACAGCTAATAACAAGATTGAACCCAAAAATGGGATGAGCTTAATTCCATAGTAAGAATAGATATACAAATTTTGTGGATTCCCCATAGGCATCAAGCTGCTTCCGATATTTGCCGCAATTGTCTGCAGGATGATTGTATCCATCATATTCATTTGTGTCTTTTTACTAATGACAAGTGTTATTGGTACAAAAGTGAGCAAAGCGACATCATTCGTTACAAACATGGAGCAAATGAAGCATAATAAAATCAGAATAACTGATATTGACCTGCTGTTATTGCATTTATTCAATATAGCAACGGCAAGTTTGTCTAATAATTTTAGCTCTTCAAAGGCCTTTATAGCTACCATTAGATTAAATAAGCTAACCAGCACTTCAAAGTTAATATATTCAAGCCTTGGCGAATATATAAAACAGCTTACCACTGCTAGTATCAGAGAAATGGTAAGCACTATATCCTTTTTTAAAAATAGAAATTTCATAAGAAGTCTTTTTTTATTTTGGACGAATATTAATTCTCTCACAATGCACCACCTGTAATCTATGTTTATAGAAGGAAACGGAAGGGCAATCCTCACCCTAAATAAGCATTCTATATATATATCCAACAAAGGCCATAGATTGCAATAAGTTTAATAGCTTTTCTTGTCAAATAGTTGTACCATAATCCGGCTCTTAAATGGAATAATATGACTAACGTTTTCAAAAAACAACAATAATATAAGGTGTTTTTTATTTGTGGCTCCTGCAAAACACTTTATGACATATAGAAACAGGTTCTTAGCGTGACTGAAATAAGGAATTTTTTCTTTTTAGAACCCTTAACGTTGTAAATCCGTGTAATGTTGGCCGGACCCCATTAGGGGGTTAGCTGAGAAAAACTATTGTTTTTTTGTTAACTTATAATATCATATATAAACCAAATATGATGTTTTTTGAAAATTTAGTGAAAAAAGTTATCAAGCCTTGATTTCAATTACTTTACATGACAAAAAGTATGCAGGATTTTATGAGAAAAGTAGGGAGACTTGTTTGTTTTTGGATATGGGTTTTGGTACTCAATATGGATGAGTTTTTAACGCTTTTTTTAAAAATCAACCAAGTACCATAAACGGTCGTTTTTGTTACAGTGATAGCATAAAAAATTCTACTTTATAAAAAGTAATAAAGTTAAAAGCTACAGTTATTCTATTCGACAATTGGGCCATATTGTTGCAGATATAAAAAGAGGTTGATATTACATCAACCTCTTTTTAATGATTTTTAGGATGCAGCGATTACTTCGCAAGGTTCTGTTGCAAAGTTTTTTTACAGATAGAAAGTTAGGATGGTGTATAGCTGAATTCTATATAATTGTGAGTAATTGCTGTAATTCATTGTACGTTGAAAAAACGAAGTTTAGCTGCAAACTTCGTTTTCGTTTATATATAGCATGAATCGTTTCGATTCCTTTCAAAGTGCGCGAAGCATGGCGAAGACTTTGAAATCCTGCAGATTTGGCAAAGCGGCGTTTTACATGTCTATGGTCCTGTTCTATGAGATTATTCAAATGCTTGATTCTACAATGAGTTGTATGTTTATAGAAGCCTTGTTCCTTTAATTTTTTGAGTGTACAAAGTAATGCCGGTGCTTTATCTGTTGTTAGAACCGTTGGTTCTCCAAACGTTTTCACTAATCTTTTCATAAAGGCATATGCAGCCTGATGATCTCGTTTTTTACGAAGTTGAATATCCAATGTGTACCCTTTTTTATCAATTGCACGATACAGGTAACACCATTCTCCTTTGACTTTTATATACGTCTCATCCAATTTCCAAGATAGTTGCACTCTTTTAGTTTTCTTCTTCCAAATTTGATAAATCAGGTGCCCATATTCATGAACCCAGCGCATAATAGTTGTTGGATGAACTGAAACACCACGTTCTTTCAAAATTTCAGAGACATCACGATAACTTAAAGAAAAACGACAATAGTAGCCAACGGCTACCAAAATAATATCTTTTTTGAATTGTTTTCCTTTAAAATATCTCATTTATGATTCCCCTCACTCTGTTTTGCAAAAGTTTAGCTTAGTTTTAAACACTTTGCAACAGAACCTCTTTTTCTATGCGTGAAATTAATAGTTTTACTTTTCAAGATAAACTTGTTGGAATTGGCAGGTAACCATTTTAATCTTTTATTAAGGCTGCTGGTTCGTCTTCGAATGATAAACCAACTGATAATCTTGTATTTCCTTTTGTTTGATTCCATGTATTCTTTGAAAACAGATATTTCTCAAAATATCTTTATTGTCTACTTCCCACCATTGAAACATCATCAGCCCGTACATATACTTTTAGTTTTTTTAGACGGCCATTCCATAATAATGACGATTAATTGTACCGTCATCCTCATATAAGTATTTTTTTGTAAGTTATAAATCTAATTGCCAATAGAAAGCTTAGATTATCTATCTTATACCCGATATCATAAACATGAATAGTTAGGGAAAAGATAAAATAAGGTAATCAATTACATATCTTTATCCCAAGTGATTAATTGCTATCATCTTTTTATTGAATGGGATATTTTATTTCATGCTTTTTTGAAAGGGTGTTTTTAATGGGAAAAAAAGTATCTGCTATTCCTCAACCGAAAACATATGGACCGCTGGGGAATCTCCCGTTAATCAATAAAGATAAACCGACCCTATCGTTTATCAAGCTAGCGGAAGAGTATGGTCCCATTTTTCGACTTCAAACTCTAAGTGATGCCATCATTGTCGTTTCTGGACACGAACTGGTAGCAGAAGTCTGTGACGAAACACGGTTCGATAAAAGTATAGAGGGTGCTTTAGCAAAGGTTCGTGCCTTTGCTGGAGATGGATTATTTACAAGCGAGACTCACGAGCCTAACTGGAAAAAAGCTCATAATATTTTGATGCCTACCTTCAGTCAACGAGCAATGAAAGATTACCACACCATGATGGTTGATATTGCCGTACAACTCGTTCAAAAATGGGCAAGACTTAATCCGAATGAAAATGTGGATGTTCCAGAGGATATGACCCGCCTTACATTAGATACAATTGGTCTATGCGGTTTTAATTATCGATTTAATAGCTTTTATCGTGAGACTCCTCATCCTTTTATTACTAGCATGAGCCGTGCTCTGGATGAGGCGATGCATCAATTACAGCGACTGGATATAGAAGATAAACTTATGTGGAGAACGAAACGTCAATTTCAGTATGATATCCAAACCATGTTTTCTTTAGTAGATAATATTATTGCTGAACGTAAAAGTAATGGAAATCAGGAAGAAAATGATTTACTTTCCCGTATGTTAAATGTGCAGGATCCAGAAACTAGTGAAAAATTGGATGATGAAAATATTCGTTTCCAAATTATCACTTTTTTAATAGCTGGGCACGAGACAACAAGTGGATTGTTATCTTTTGCAATTTACTTTTTATTAAAGAATCCGGATAAGTTGAAAAAAGCCTATGAAGAAGTAGATCGGGTATTGACAGATCCTACTCCAACATACCAACAAGTGATGAAACTTAAGTATATACGGATGATTTTAAATGAATCGCTACGTCTATGGCCTACTGCTCCAGCATTCAGTCTCTATGCAAAAGAAGATACAGTGATTGGTGGGAAATACCCAATTAAGAAAGGAGAAGATCGTATTTCTGTTCTTATTCCACAACTACATAGGGATAAAGACGCATGGGGAGACAATGTAGAAGAATTCCAACCTGAACGATTTGAAGATCCAGATAAAGTTCCTCATCATGCTTATAAGCCATTTGGAAATGGCCAGCGAGCATGTATCGGTATGCAGTTTGCACTTCATGAAGCCACTCTCGTAATGGGAATGCTTCTTCAACATTTTGAATTAATTGATTATCAAGACTATCAGCTGGACGTAAAACAAACATTAACGCTAAAGCCCGGTGATTTTAAGATTCAGATTCTACCCCGAAATCAAACTATCAGCCATCCTACTGTTCTTGCACCTATAGAGGAGAAGCTGAAAAACCATGAAATTGAACAGCACGTTCAGAAGACTCCTTCTATTATTGGAGCCGATAATCTTTCGCTTCTTGTTCTGTATGGATCGGATACAGGGGTAGCAGAAGGAATTGCAAGAGAACTAGCAGATACAGCTAGTTTAGAAGGTGTTCAAACGGAAGTGATGGCTCTTAACGATCGAATTGGAAGTTTGCCAAAAGAAGGAGCAGTTCTTATCGTAACTTCTTCTTATAATGGAAAGCCGCCAAGTAATGCAGAGCAGTTTGTACAGTGGTTGGAGGAATTAAAACCGGATGAGCTAAAAGGTGTTCAATACGCAGTTTTTGGTTGTGGAGATCATAATTGGGCTAGTACCTATCAGCGGATTCCAAGATACATTGATGAGCAGATGGCTCAAAAAGGAGCAACAAGATTTTCTACACGTGGAGAAGCGGATGCAAGTGGTGATTTCGAGGAACAGCTCGAGCAATGGAAACAAAGCATGTGGTCTGATGCGATGAGGGCATTTGGATTGGAACTCAACAAAAATATGGAAAAAGAACGCAGTACTTTGAGTCTGCAATTTGTCAGTCGTCTTGGAGGATCTCCTCTTGCGCGAACATATGAAGCTGTTTATGCATCTGTATTGGAAAATCGTGAACTCCAATCATCCAGCAGTGATAGAAGCACTCGACATATCGAGATATCCTTACCAGAAGGCGCTACGTATCAAGAAGGAGATCACCTTGGGGTGCTGCCAATTAATAGCCAGAAAAATGTCAACCGAATTTTAAAACGCTTTGGATTAAACGGGAAGGATCAAGTCATATTGAGCGCAAGTGGGCGTAGTGTAAATCACATACCTTTAGACAGTCCTGTTAGTTTATTTGACCTTCTTAGTTATAGTGTCGAAGTTCAAGAAGCAGCCACTCGAGCACAAATACGAGAAATGGTGGCATTCACAGCATGCCCTCCTCATAAAAGGGAATTGGAATCATTATTGGAAGAAGGAGTTTATCATGAACAAATATTAAAGAAACGTATTTCAATGTTGGCTCTTCTTGAAAAGTATGAGGCTTGTGAAATCCGATTTGAACGCTTTTTAGAACTTCTTCCTGCGCTCAAACCGCGTTACTATTCAATTTCAAGCTCTCCACTCGTTGCACAGGATCGTCTGAGTATTACGGTCGGTGTTGTTAATGCGCCTGCATGGAGCGGGCAAGGGACATATGAAGGAGTCGCTTCTAATTATTTAGCTCAGCGTCATAATAAAGATGAGATTATCTGTTTCATTCGAACGCCACAATCAAACTTTCAATTACCTGAAAATCCAGAAACACCAATTATCATGGTTGGGCCAGGTACTGGAATTGCACCATTCCGTGGATTCTTACAAGCGCGTCGTGTTCAAAAGCAAAAAGGTATTAACTTAGGACAAGCGCATCTATATTTTGGTTGTCGTCATCCTGAAAAGGATTATCTCTATCGTACAGAACTAGAAAATGATGAAAGAGATGGATTAATCTCTTTACACACAGCTTTTTCTCGATTAGAAGGATATCCCAAAACATATGTACAGCATTTAATAAAACAAGATAGAATCAATTTAATTTCGTTATTAGATAATGGAGCTCATCTTTATATATGTGGTGATGGAAGTAAAATGGCTCCGGATGTAGAAGATACCCTTTGTCAAGCATATCAAGAAATTCATGAAGTCAGTGAACAAGAGGCAAGGAATTGGTTGGATCATTTGCAACATGAAGGGCGATACGGAAAAGATGTTTGGGCTGGAATCTAAATGCTTCTTAATTAGATAAGTAATATTTAACTCATGAACTTCTTTCGACTAAGTGTTACTTTAAACAAAATAAACTGATTTATAAAAACCCCGTATTTTTTATTGAATACGGGGTTTTCCTGTTTTTAAATAAATCGGACTGATATTGTAGAAAAAGAAAAAAACTCATGTGAAACTAAAGTTATTTAATCTTAGATTGATGGGTATGCAAAAGCAAAAATGCACTTTCGTAGACAACTGTAGCCAAATAGATTTTACATTTTTTAAATAAGGAAATTAACAACAACTTAGTATCAATTCAAAGCAATAATAAATCAATTTGTAAAAGAAACACTTAAAAATGCTCAAGATCAAACAGGTCAATAATGTGCTATAATCTCATGTGTTGAGGTATCGATTGGAAAAAGATATCAGGCACATTAAATAAGAAAAGGAGAAGGAAGGATATGCCACTTATTGTTGACAGAGAACAGGTACGGCAAGAAATACTGCATGCACTTCAGCAATGTCTAGAGGAAAAGCCTCTTCTAAAGGTTTCTATGCGAGATATCGCAGCAAAGGCCAAAATCGCTCATTCAAAAATCAACTATTATTTTAATACAAAAGAGAAACTTCTACTGGCTTATATCGAATTTTTTGCTGTTTCATATAAAACGGAGATTGAGCATTGGTACATAAAGTATAAACAAAATAATACCAATCTCAACGAAAGTTCACAAACGATAGTAAAACATTTCATCAAAGATATGGTTTTGATAAGCCATCAACAACAATCGTGGGCTTTCACGCAAATAAGCACTATGGGTCAATACAATACGGAAATAAGGTCTGCAATCAAAAATATTTATAACGATTGGAGAGAGTCCATCAAACATGTTTTGGAAGGGATTTATCGAGGCGAAGGTGACCATATGGTATATAAGGCAGAAGCAGTTTTAATCATTATCGATGGGCTTCTTATTTATTCACTTCACGAAAAGATAGATGAGTCAAGAATAGATGCTGTGCTAGCAAATATTACGCTGTGATTTTTTGAATTTTTCAAAAAATATTGACGAATCTTGATATGAGTAATATGATTTATTTAGTCCAAATGGACTAAATAAATCATATTGGAGGTCGCTTATGTCAAAAATTACTGTAGTTGGTTGTGGTGTTATGGGAAGCGCACTGATTCGAGCGTTTATGAAAGCAGGTCACACTATTACTATTGTCGATAAAAATCCCGCTGCAGCCGAACCACTTGTTGCTGAAGGTGCTACGTTCAAATCATCATTGAATGACGCTCTGAATTGCGATTTCGTTCTGTTAAACTTACCAGATCATAGGATAGCAATGCAGGTTATCGAACAATGCAAATCGAAAGCTATCAACGGGAAAATCATTGTAAACACTACTACCACAACCCCAACCCAAGCCCAAATTTTTCAGCAAATAATTAAAGACAAAGGCGCTATCGTCCTTGAAAGTGTGATTATTTGTTATCCTCACGATATTGGCACACATCGCGCATATCTTGTATATTCTGGCCCCAAGGAGGCTTTTGACCAAATTGAAGATCAACTTTCGGCACTTTCGTCGCCACATTTTGTTGGGACAGACATTCATTTTGCAGAAATCATTGAGATGAGCACGTCAGCTCTGCAATTCGGTCTCTATTGGTTTGCCCTGCTAGGTTCAGCGCTTTGTATACGAAACAAATTACCTATCTCCGAGTATTGCAAACATATCAAGGCAGCACTTCCAGTGGTAGGGCACCAACTTGTTACACACTTGCCTGATAATCTAGAAAACTACACTGGCAAATTCCAAGATGCTAACGTCGCATCCTTGGATGTTCATACGCATGGACTCCAAACGATAATGAAAACATTAGAGGATAATAACATTGATACCAGTGTATGTGAAGTTATGGAAAATCAGATGAAAGCAGCTATTGATGCAGGATATGGAAAATGTGATTTTGAAGCAGCAATTACTCAATTATTGAAATAAAGAATCTTCTTTAATCATCCTTGAGCTTATATACATGATTCAACCTGAGACTGAAAATAATATACTAAATACTGTATAATAATTGATTAATTGCAGTGATACCTACTATCAAAAAGTTAACTGAATAGGTGATGATTTATAATTTAGAGATAGAGATGATTGTGTTATAATCTCGCCAAATTGCTATTAATCTAACGAAATTAAATTACCCTCAAATGAAAAATACGCTATTCTTTCTGTAGAATCATAGGAAAGGATGGCGTTTCTTTATGAATTTTTCGATTCTTGACGAACTTCAACTGATTGCTGAAGAATTACAACGACATATGTCTCCTCATGCTCTAGAACACCTAGCTAAAGAAAAAGGATTCGTTCAGCGAAAAAGTAAATATCAAGCACAGGAGTTAGTTGCTTTATGTGTATGGCTTAGTCAACAGGTCGCTAGTACATCACTCACACAATTATGTAGCTGTCTCGAAGTATCTAGAGGTGTTCTTATCAGCCCTGAAGGGCTTAACCAACGATTCAATGCTTCCGAAGTACAGTTTCTTGAACAAGTTCTATCTAACCTTCTAACTCAAAGGATTTATTTAACACAAGAAATAATTCATCAATATACCACGACTTTTAAGCACATTCGGATTCTAGATTCTACAACATTTCAGCTTCCAGATAAGTTTTCTTCACATTATCAAGGTTCCGGTGGAAGTAGCCATACGGCAGGAGTTAAAATTCAATTGGAGTATGATCTATTGAGCGGAAAGTTCCTCCAAGTTTATGTAGGAGAAGGAAGAGAAAATGATAAAACTTTTGGTTCAAAAAGCCTACAAGCCATGCAACCAAAAGACTTGTGCATAAGAGATTTAGGTTATTTCGACTTACATGATTTACAGAAGATTCATGAAAAGGAAGCCTACTATGTCTCATGTTTGAAATTAAATTCTCGAATCTATCGTAAGAATGATAATCCAAAGAAAACCACCGGCATTAGACCGGTGGTTCTGATTTAGAAAGCAAAGCAAGTACAACCAATACCCCATTTAGTTCCATCTTTTCCTATTACGGTATGAGTGTGTTGATGGAGAGGGTTACTGCAACTATGTAACTTGTGATCATGGGCATCGTGAGAAAGTATATTGTGGGCTAGGTTAGCGCCACCATAACCATAAACTCCCGTCGGTGCCCAATCAGGTGATGCTGGCGGCAATTCAGGTGATAAATTTTTAAATTCATCATTTCCATAAACAACCTGCCCACCCATAATGGTGAGTAATGATTCAAGGTCTTTGATTTCTTCTTCTGGCACAGTAAAGTAGTCAGAAGACAATACAGCAATATCAGCAAACTGACCTACTGCAAGAGTTCCCTTTTTACCTTCATCACCAGAGAACCACGCACTTCCTTTGGAATATAGTTCCAAAGCTACTTTTCTGTCAAGTTTATTCTTTTCATCGTATATCGAAAGACCACCAATGGTTTTTCCGGCAACCATCCAGTAAAGAGCAACCCAAGGGTTATAGCTGGAAACCCTGGTTGCATCACTACCGGCGCCAACAGGTATACCCAGGTCTAGCATACGATAAATCGGAGGAGTACGCTTTGCAGCTTCCTTTCCGTATAAATCAACAAAGTATTCACCTTGGAAAGCCATGCGGTCTTGGATGGCAATACCGCCATTTAAAGCCTTAACACGTTCCATACTACGATCCGAGATTGTTTCTGCATGGTCAAACCACCAGCGTAGACCATTAAAAGGAATTTCTCTGTTGATTTCCTCAAAAACATTTAAGAAACGTGTTATTGACTCGTCATAAGTTGCATGTAAACGGAATGGCCAACGGTTTTCCACCAATAGAGAAATTACTTTCTTTAAGTCAGCTTCCATCACCGTAGCTAGTTCGGGCCGCGGCATTTGAAATTTTTCAAAATCGGCTGCCGAGAATACTAACATTTCTCCGGCACCATTCATTTTATACTTATCATTTCCTTGACCCGGAGAAACAATTTTTGCCCATGAAGCAAAGTCTTCATATTCATGATTTGGATTTTGCGTAAATAGATTATACGCAATACGCAAAGTTAATTGATCCTTCTCGGCTAAATGTTTAACAACTTTGTAATCATCAGGATAATTTTGGAATCCGCCACCTGCATCAATGGCACTTGTGATACCTAATCTATTTAATTCGCGCATAAAATGGCGAGTTGAGTTAATCTGGTCGTCAAAATTAAGTACTGGAGCTCTCCCCAAACTTGAATAAAGAATAGAAGCGTTAGGATTAGCAATTAAAAGACCCGTTGGATTACCTCGTTTATCCCGGTCAATTAAACAGCCCGGAGGGTCTGGGGTATCTTTTGTGTATCCCAGTGCACGCAGCCCTGCACGATTTACAAGTGCTCTATCGTAAAGATGTAGCACAAAGACAGGTGTGTCTTCAGAAACAGCATTAATCTCTTCCAAAGTTGGCATCCTTCGCTCTTTAAATTGAAATTCAGACCAACCTCCAACTACTCTTACCCACTGAGGAGCAGGTGTACGTCTTGCCTGCTCTCTAAGCATTTCCAGAGCAATAGCAAGTGATGGTACACCTTCCCAACGCAATTCCATATTATAATGTAGACCACCACGAATAACGTGTATATGAGAGTCATTCAAACCCGGAATAGCTCTCTTTCTTTTAAGATCTATTTTTTGGGTTTTTTCTGTGGCACTATCAAGAAGCTCATCTCCACCTACTGCCGTGACTAAACCATCAGTTATGGCGATAGCTGATACCTCAGGTTGAGATGGGTCAAGGGTAGTGATTTTTCCGTTATATAAGATCATATCCGGCAAATTCATGTTTACACCTCATTTACTTCCTATTATTCTGTAACCATGGATGAAATATTTTACCGAGAATCGGCATGACTACCCATGATAGCAAGGAAACTATACATATAGAAACAAAAAAAGCTGATATAATAGGATTCATATTTTTTATAATAGGTCCTATTACTTTAGGCACCAACATACTAAGAGGCCATACACCAAGAACAGTAACAATAGACATTTTCCATTTTGGCGGTGGAACTGGCGTTTTCGGAGTAACAAACCAATAAGCCAAACTGTTTTCAGTTTTGTAAGTTGGATTAGTTGCTTGAAATTGTTCTGCCTTTTTTAACAAATCTCGACGAATATCTGATTCTTGCCAAGAACGTAGATGCTCATACGTATCAAAGCGAAAAATAACAGTATACTCTCTGGATCCGTTATTGGGGACTATTAAATTTATGCCTAAATGCCCTGGGAATTTAGTAGCGGCAGCTTCGATTTCATGTCTCCATGTTTCAAACTGTTTTTCTCTACCTTCTTGAATTTCCCATGTAACAATCGTTGTTACTGGACCGCTAACATCCATTGTGTTCCCTGTATGAGTTTCTCCGACAGTCACTCTTTCTTGGTTCATAATTTTCTGCTTGGAAGCGCGCCATGCACCATAGTATATGCGTATTCTACGCCTTGACCATAAGCGCCAGTGTGTTCTTTTACAATTTCCATAACAGCATCATAAGTGTCTTTGCGTGCCCAGTCACGTTGGTATTCAAGTAAAACTTGGATTGCTGTCACTGGAATTGCACCAGCTTGTTCTACACGACGCATAGCAGCGTTATGTGCTGTCAAACTAGTACCACCTGAAGCATCATCAACTGCATAAACCTCATAGCCAGCTTTAATTGCTTCAAGCACAGGGAATGCAAGGCAAACTTCAGTCCAAAGTGCTGCAAATATTAATTTCTTTCTACCTGTTGCTTTAACTGCCTCAACAAATTTTGGATCTTCCCAAGAGTTCATTGAACTACGTTCTATAATTTCATGGTTTGGGAATATGTCAAGAATTTGTGGCCAAAAATAACCAGAAAAGCTGCGTGTTTCAACTGTAGTAAGAATAGTAGGTACGTTAAAAGTTTTTGCTGATTTAGCAAGCAGCATAACGTTATTAATCAATGTTTGTCTGTCAATACTTGCAACTCCAAAAGTCATTTGAGGCTGAAAATCAATCAAAATTAATGCACTGTTCTCCGGATTTAACAATTCTAAATTACTCATAATAAAACGCTCCTTTTTTTAATTGTTTCAAATTGAGTTTTTTAAAAGTAATGTATTTTCTGTTAATTAAAGCTGTAATCGTAAAAATAAAAGCTTTGCTATACTTTTTAATTTAAAAGAAAGCGCTGATTTAATCAGCGCTAAATTTATACTATCCACTTTTTAAAAAGTGATTTAAAGCTATTTCTTTGGAATACATTTATGCATTTTGTTTACTAAGATCTCGCTGAGCTCCCATATAGCTTCCAATTATATTTTGATAGCCTGGAAAATTACTAGCAAGCAAATTGCCAAAACCTTCGACATCGTTGCGCCAATCGCGTTGTAATTCGCAAGCTACGCTAAACCAGTTCATAAGCTGCACACCACTATGTGCCATACGAGTATTGGCAGCATCTGCAACTTGTTTACTAAAAGTTCCTGAAGCATCAGTAACAGCAAATACTTCATACCCAGCTTTTATAGCAGAAAGTGCCGGGAAAGCAACGCAAACATCTGTAACTACGCCCGCGATGATAAGTTGTTTTTTTCCAGTTTCTTCGATTGCTTTTACAAAATCATCATTATCCCATGCGTTAATTTGTCCAGGTCGAGCTATTTTTGGTGCGTGAGGAAAGAGATCAACCAATTCTTGCATTAAAGGTCCGTTAGGTCCATGTTCAAAGTTTGTTGTTAAAATAACTGGTAAATCAAAAAACTTAGCAGTTTGAGCGAGAGCTAAAACATTGTTCTTGAATTCATCAACACCATAGTCACGTACTAGTCCGGACATAAGACCAGTTTGATGATCCACTAAAAGAACAACAGAATCATCTTTGTTAATACGAGAATAGAGATCAGACGTTATGTATTCCTCCTAAAAAGTTAAGTAATCGAAGAAAGTTTAAAAAATGGAATAGTATCATAAATTTCTTCGTTTGTTACGATTAGTTTATAAATAAATTGATCGTTAATATAAATTTATCCATAAACTTAGGATTAGAACAAGGTTTTTATTCTCTATTGCTGTAAGATGACAAGACTCATCATGTAGAATGTGTCTAAATTCTAATAAAAAAGAGCTTGTGTCAAAACACAAACTCTTTTTAAAAAGAAATAACGAAATTGAGATATCTATATATTAACAATTTGTTCCTTACAATTCCATACTTCTCATGTTGAGAAATAATAAATTAGTAATTTAATAAAACTTAAATGAATTATTGACGCAATATTTTGACTATAATATAATTAATCTCGAATTCGGGATAACTTACGAAAGATTAGTAACAATGAGAATTTATCTTTAAAGTTGTTTACATCCAATTTCCATCCGATTGAATTGAGAACAAGCTCTTTGCATGTATACAGCAGGAAATGCATGATTCTCTACAGAAAAAGAAATATAAGGTCAAATCAAAAAAAGAAAATATGCAGATTTATCCATACTTTCTGCTAATTACTTCCGAGTCTCGGATTAATAAATCAAGCGTATCGACTCTGCATTTACAGTATTCGGTAGAAAGATTGTCTATATTGGAGGGAGAAGAATGGCAAAAATTACTGTAGGAACCGAAAATCAAGCACCAATTGAGATATATTATGAGGATCATGGTATAGGAAAACCAGTTGTACTAATTCATGGTTGGCCGTTAAGTGGTCGATCTTGGGAATACCAAGTTCCCGCTCTTGTTGAGGCTGGATACAGAGTTATAACATATGATCGTCGAGGCTTTGGAAAGTCATCTCAGCCGTGGGAAGGATATGAATATGATACCTTTACTTCTGATTTACATCAACTATTAGAACATTTAGATCTTCAAAATGTCACGCTTATAGGTTTTTCTATGGGCGGAGGTGAGGTAGCTCGATACATTAGTACGTATGGAACAGATCGTATTGAAAAGGCTGTTTTTGCTGGAGCAGTTCCTCCGTATCTATACAAATCAGAGGATCATCCTGATGGGGTATTTGATGATGCAGCAATTGAAGAATTCAAAAGTGGTGTGATAAATGACCGCCTTGCATTTCTTGATGAATTTACAAAGGGATTTTTCGCGGCTGGTAATCGAACAGATTTAGTTAGTGAGCCATTTCGTTTATATAATTGGGATATTGCAGCCAGTGCATCACCTAAAGGAACGCTTGATTGTATTACCGCCTTTAGTAAGACAGATTTTAGAAAAGACTTGGAGAAGTTTAATATACCTACTCTTATTATTCACGGTGACTCTGATGCAACTGTACCTTTTGAATTAAGTGGAAAACGTACATATGATTCCATTCCTGGTAGTAAACTCGCTTTAATACAGGGTGGTCCTCATGGATTAAACGCAACTCATGCAAAAGAATTTAATGAAGCATTATTAACATTTTTAAAAGACTAATCTTTAAGGAACTACCAGAGGCGGTTCAACAGCAATATCAAAAATAATGGTTCTGGTGCGAAAATAGCTTACTAGGAATATAGAACAGCAATCCCCCGTTAACTTGGTTCTGGTGCAAAAAATTCAAGGCTCTTGCAAGTAATCTCCTAAACTTGGACATACTGATAGTATGAATCTAAAAAAGGTGTGATCAGTATGGAAAAGGAAAATTTGTTTAAATGGAAACATTATCAGCCTGAACTAATCTTATTAACGGTAAGGTGGTACCTACGGTACAATTTGAGCTTCCGTAACCTGGTAGAAATGATGGAGGAAAGAGGATTATCAATGGCTCACACCACCATTATGCGTTGGGTTCATCAATATGGACCTCAATTAGAAGAGAAAGTACGACATCATCTTAAATTAACAAATGATTCGTGGAGAGTCGATGAAACTTATATTAAAGTAAAAGGTCAATGGATGTACTTATATCGTGCAGTTGATTCAGAGGGGAATACAATTGATTTTTATCTAAGTAAATCAAGAGATAAGCAAGCAGCCAAGCGCTTTTTCAAGAAAGCCTTGGCTTTTTCGTATGTTTCTAAACCTCGCGTGATAACTGTAGATAAGAACCTTGCCTATCCTGTAGCGATTCAAGAGTTGAAAGAAGAGAAACATATGCCTGAAGGCATACAACTAAGTCAAGTTAAATATCTCAATAATATAGTGGAACAAGACCACCGATTTATTAAAAAACGAGTTCGTTCTATGTTAGGATTAAAGTCATTTAAAACAGCAATCTCTATATTGAGTGGTGTTGAAGCCATGCATATGATGAAAAAAGGACAACTTCACTTACAGGTGAAGTCTGCCCAAAATGAAGTTAGATTCATACATAAATTATTTGGAATTGCATCATAATCTACCATGGAACAGTCTATGCAGGTTTCTATGCCTCTATCAAATGATTTTTGCACCAGAACCGACGATAGTGAATTAACAATTTCAGGGTTCAGTTCAACTTTATTCAAAATAAGATTTTTTTGCATTAAAATCAATGTTAGTGGAACTTTTTTAGTTAAACTTTTTTTCTAAATTAACATAAATACTTGCAATATTTAAATTAGTACTATATAGTTCTAGTTATGACAAAGGTAAAATTAATGAATCAAAAACGTGTGATTGAAGTAGCTGCAACATTATTTTTAGAAAAAGGGTTTGCTTATACAAGTATGGATGAATTAGTACGTGTAAGCAAAGTTTCAAAGTCTAATGTGTATTATCACTTTTCTAATAAGGAAGTATTATTAGAAGGGGTCGTTGATTATTGGATTGAAATGTATCAATCTGCAATTGATGACGTACTTTCTCAGAACCAATTTTTAGTTGAAGATCGTATCCAACTGTTTTTAAAGCAATTATCACAAGGAGTTCAGTCGAGAGAGTATAAGGGGAGCTGTCCATTTATTACTCTTTATATTCAAAGTCCTAAACAGGCCACGCAAATAAAAGAAAAAATAGGCCTTTTTTTTACAGAATTACAAAAGAAAGTTTCTCTATTACTTAAACAAGGGGTAGAGAATGGAGAATTCAGAAATACGATTAATATTGATGAGGTTGCATCACTTTTTATTACAAATCTTGAAGGAGCGTTATTTATTTCAGAAACATTGAAGGATGCAACTGTAATCACGAAAACAGCAGATCATTTTTTAAAATTGCTTCGATAAAAGAAGCTTTTTTTTACATCAAATTAGTACTAAATAGTACTAAAAAGGAGATTTTATATGAGAACAGTATTTTTAATTGGTGGAACAGGCTTTATTGGAAAGCAATTAGTGAAAGAATTAGCCAAAGAGGATGTTAAAATTCTTCTTTTAGTGAGGTCGAAAAGTAAAGCAACACGCCTTTTTCAAGAAAGAGGCATCTTAAAAAAGGCAGTTATGCACTTTATTGAAGGTGATTTGACGAAAATAGATTTAGGTCTAAGTGCTGAAGATAAGGAGAGGGTATTGAAAACGGATGTGATTATTCACGCAGGAGGCCCCATGGATATTCAAGTGACAAGTAAAGAGGCAGCTTCCGTATTTTTAAATGGCGCCAAACATATTAGTGAATTAGCTAAAAGTATTCATCAATTGAAGGGCTTGCAACAATTTATTCATGTTGTAGGTTATATGAGTCCCTTTGATGATAAAAATAGCAAGATTGCAATTGATGTGTTTAAAGAAGGAAACAATTATTTGAAAATAAAAAATCCATATGAGAGAACAAAATTTTTAGCAGATCTTTATATCCGTCACCAGGCATCAGCAGTAGGTTATCCGCTTTCTGTAATTAATCCCCCAACTGTAGTCGGTAGTAGTAAAACAGGGAGTACAGAGCAGATAGCAGGATTAGGTTTGCTTGTGATGAGTATACGAAGAGGGCTCATGCCAGTGATTCCTGGAGGTAAGGGATATAGGTTACCACTTATTTCAAACGATGAGCTTGCGAAGTTTATTGTGCAGGTTTTCAGATTGGAGCAACCGACTATTCAAACATATACACTTGTTGAAGACAAACAGCACGATCAGAACATTGCTGAATTATTAAGTATTATGTCGGAAAGTATGAATATGAGGGCACCAAAAATCTCTGTCCCAATGCCACTTATGACAGCAATTATGAATAGTGGAGTAAGTAAAATAACAAAAATTCCTTCTGATGGACTGAATTTTATTACAAAACGAAAATTTTCAAATGTTTCAGCGAAAAAAATTATGGGAGGAGATTGGTTTAAGAAGACGAGTGTAATGAAATTTTTCCCTGCCGTAGTAGCTGATCTGGATTATCGAATGATGTATCAAAATGGCCAGCATAATCATTTATTTAAACGAACATTATGCGATAACACTACCCTTTACCAATTACAAGGAGAGGGTAAACCGTTTATTTTATTACATGGTTTATTGAGTGATGGAGAGGATTTATTTCCTTTAGCACAAGAGCTTCATGAAAAAACTGGTCAACCTGTATGGATCTTGGATCTTCCAGGTTTGGGACGTTCTCCTTTTAAACAAGAGAAAAATCTTCTAGATATCTATTTGAATGTAGTGAAAAAGTTATTGGAGAAAGCTACTAATGGTGCACATCTAATTGGCCATTCATTCGGTGCGTTTATTCTTCTGGAAGCATTGGTACAAGAGTACATAGATAAGAAGTATTCAATCACTTTACTTCAGCCACCAGTTGTTAAAAAAAATGCTAAATCGCTAAATGTTCCTCAATTTATGAACAAATGGATATTAAAACTGGCAACTACTAATTTGATAGGGCGATATTTATTAAGTAATGGTTTGTTTGAAAGTATGGAGAGTATCCCTGAACATTATATTGAAAAAATAAGTAACAGTTTTACTTCTCCTAGAATTTTAAATACTACGGTTCAGCTTAACAGTTTACTACTGAAAAACGATCAAGGTGATTTCAATGAAGTAACAAAGTATAATCTTCACATTATTTGGGGGGATTATGACAGAGGCTATTCTGCTCCATCACATCTTGGTAAGGTTGATTTTGTTCCATATGGCCATCATTTTCCTCTTAGCCATCCGAGTGAAACGGCAACATTAGTAATAAAAAATAGTAATACTAGCAGATGAGAGTGTGGGATAAATAAAAAGTGTGTAGTAAGATCGTTGTGTCTTTGAATTGAACTACTCACCACTTAACGTCCTTACGGACTGTTTGAAGTGGGAGATTCCTAAGTACGGAGTTCTATCGAACTCTAATGGATTAGGCTATCCCCGTAGTTCCTACGGTTAAGAGACGAATTGCCTCGTTTTTCAGGTTGATCGCTGCATTCCTATCTCTATCGTGATGTGTGCCACAAGAAGGGCAATCCCACTCACGAATTATTAGATTTTTAACATCTTTGTTTTTGTATCCACAATTTGAACATAACTGACTGGAAGCAAATGTTTTAGATACCACAACAACTTGTTTGCCATACCATTTTGCTTTATATTCCAACA
>NZ_JAHCDO010000048.1:0-16277 GCF_050768835.1 Bacillus pfraonensis
TAGCGTAAGCTAGTAAGATCCCTGAAAGATGATCAGGTTGATAGGTTCGAGGTGGAAGCATGGTGACATGTGGAGCTGACGAATACTAATAGATCGAGGACTTAACCATATAATATGAAGCAAATGTTATCTAGTTTTGAAGGAATATACCTTCATAAGTCTGGTAATGATGGCAGAGAGGTCACACCCGTTCCCATACCGAACACGGAAGTTAAGCTCTCTAGCGCCGATGGTAGTTGGGGCCTTGCCCCTGTGAGAGTAGGACGTTGCCAGGCTTTATAATCGTCGCGGGGTGGAGCAGTCCGGTAGCTCGTCGGGCTCATAACCCGAAGGTCGCAGGTTCAAATCCTGTCCCCGCAACCAATGGTCCCGTGGTGTAGTGGTTAACATGCCTGCCTGTCACGCAGGAGATCGCCGGTTCGACCCCGGTCGGGACCGCCATTTATACAAAGAAAAGAACGAAACAACTTGTTTCGTATTTTTTTATTTATTTTTAAGAAAACTTATAAAGACAGTCAATCTTATCCTTAGGACAACTCCTAAGGTCTTTTTTATATGTTCAAAATGAAACAAAGTGAAAAAGTCTGTATAATAAAGAGCAGAGAATATTGTGAGTAAGGTAGGTGAAACCTTTGAATAAATATGAAATAACGACAACTTCTTCTGAAGAGACGCAGAACTTATCAGAAAGGTTAGGACAACTTGTTAAGGAACAAGATGTACTTATTTTAGAAGGAGACTTAGGTGCTGGTAAGACAACATTTACGAAAGGTCTTGCAAAAGGCCTTGGTGTGAAACGAGTTGTAAATAGTCCGACATTCAATATTATTAAAGAGTACAAAGGAAGATTACCGCTATATCATATGGACGTGTATCGTTTAGCGGAAAGCGAAGAAGATTTAGGGTTTGATGAGTATTTTTATGGTGAAGGTATAACAGTAGTAGAATGGGCGCACTTAATTGAACCTTTTCTGCCGAATGAGAAATTAAAAATAAGCTTGTTCCATACCGGTAATGATACAAGAAAAATTGTATTAGAACCGAATGGTGAACGTTATATTAGATTATGTGAGGAGCTATTACAAGATGAAAGTACTAGCAATTGATACTTCAAATTATGTAATGGGGGTTTCTCTTATTGATGGAAATACTGTTATGGGGGAAATCATTACGAATTTAACAAAAAATCATTCTGTGCGCCTTATGCCAGCGGTAGAACAACTTTTAAAAGAATGTAATGTAAAACCGAAAGAGTTAGATAAAATTGTTGTAGCGGCTGGTCCTGGATCTTATACAGGAGTTCGAATTGGTGTGACTGTTGCAAAAACGTTAGCTTGGTCATTGCAAATACCGATTGTCGGTGTATCTAGCTTAGAAGCATTGGCTGCGAATGGAGCTAATTTTCATGGTGTTATTTGTCCATTGTTTGATGGACGTCGCGGGCAAATTTATACAGGACTGTATACATATAAAGAAGAGCAGTTATCTTCTGTAGAAGATGATCGGATTGTTCTTATTGTGGATTGGTTACAGATGTTAAAAGACAAGGGACAACCTGTTTTATTTATCGGTAATGACGTAGATCAACATAAAGAGACAATTGTAGAATATCTAGGGGATCAAGCTGTGTTTGCCTCTTGCACAAAGAACAACCCAAGACCAAGTGAATTAGCATTGTTAGGATTACAAAAAGAGGAACAAAGTGTACATACATTTGTTCCAAGCTACCTCCGTTTAGCAGAAGCAGAAGCAAAATGGCTAGAAAGTCAAAAAAAATAGGGGTTATCAAAATGGATATTACATTTAGAAAGATGACGACGGATGATATTACTCAAATTGTAGTAATTGAAGAAGCGTCATTCGCAACTCCTTGGACGGCCGATTCATTTTATCGTGAACTGACGATGAATGAATATGCACATTATGTCGTAATAGAAAAAGATGGTATGGTAATTGGATACTGTGGATTGTGGATTATTATTGATGAATCACATATTACGAACATAGCCATTTTGCCGGCATATCGTGGTCAAAAGCTTGGGGAGGCTTTGCTGAAAGAAGTAATGGAACAAGCAAGAGAAATGGGAGCAAAAACGATGACCCTTGAAGTACGGATGTCAAATGAAGTAGCGAAACAGTTATACCGAAAGTATGGATTCCAAAATGGTGGAATTCGTAAACGATACTATACAGACAATTATGAAGATGGTCTTGTAATGTGGGTGAATATATAATGGAAAAAAATACGATTATACTTGGCATTGAAACGAGCTGTGATGAAACGGCTGTAGCAGTTGTTAAAAATGGAACAGAAATAGTGGCAAACGTTGTCGCTTCACAAATCGAAAGCCATAAGCGTTTTGGCGGAGTTGTACCAGAAATTGCATCGCGTCATCATGTAGAACAAATTACAGTTGTATTAGAAGAGGCATTAAAAGAAGCGAACATTACATTTGAAGATATTGATGCGATTGCGGTAACAGAAGGACCGGGTTTAGTGGGGGCTCTTTTAATTGGTGTAAATGCAGCTAAAGCAATTGCATTTGCACATAATATTCCTCTTGTTGGTGTTCATCATATTGCTGGACATATTTACGCGAATCGTTTAGTGAAAGAACTACAATTCCCATTATTATCACTTGTTGTATCTGGAGGACATACAGAGCTTGTGTATATGAAGGAACATGGTTCATTTGAAGTGATTGGTGAAACGAGAGATGATGCAGCAGGAGAAGCATATGATAAGGTTGCACGTACATTATCGATGCCTTATCCAGGGGGACCTCATATTGATCGTCTTGCTCATGAAGGAAAGCCGACAATTGATTTACCTCGTGCATGGCTAGAGCCGGATTCGTATGATTTTAGCTTTAGTGGATTGAAATCAGCAGTTATCAACACTGTGCATAACGCAAAACAACGTGGTGAAGAAATTGCGCCAGAAGATTTAGCAGCTAGCTTCCAAGCGAGTGTAATAGATGTACTCGTGACGAAAGCAGCGCGTGCAGCAGAAGCGTATGATGTAAAACAAGTGTTGCTTGCTGGTGGTGTTGCAGCGAATAAAGGACTTCGTGCACGTTTAGAGGAAGAGTTTGCAAAAAAAGAAGAAATTGAGCTTATTATTCCACCGTTATCCTTGTGCACAGATAATGCAGCGATGATTGCAGCAGCGGGCACAATTGCATATGAGCAAGGAAAACGTGCAACATTAGCTTTAAATGCAAATCCAGGATTAGATATTGAGGCATAGTTATACACATAATTAACCACAACCTGTGGATAAAACCCATATTATCTGTTGATAATATGGGTTTTATTGTGAGTATTGAATGTTTATAACTTTTATATGATTTGTGGATAATGTGGAAAAGTTATTTTTGTGTTTATATAATAAAGGTGGATATGTGCATAAGGTTGTGGATAATTGTGTTAAGGTCAGACCTTTGACCATAGTCTTTTGTATTGAAAAATAAACAAGGTAGTTGAGGGGCTTTCAACTACCTTGTTTTTATCATATGAATATATAAGGGTTATACGTGTAACTCTTCCCATTCCGCCATAAACTTCTCTAATTCTTCTTGTTTGGTTTGCTTTGCTGTTGTAATCTCGCTAGCCCGTTCGTAGTCAGCATATACTTCAGGTAAACAAAGCTCCTCTTCTAATTGTGCAATTTCTTCTTCTAACTTTGCGATGTTTTGTTCAATTTCTTCAATTTTTCGGATACGCTGACGTTCCTGCTTTTTACGTTCTTTTTCTTCAAGATAGCTTAATTTTTCTTGAGCAACGCTTTTTTGAATAGGTACATCATTTTCTTGCTGTTCAAATTCTGCCCGTTCAATCATTTCATTTTTCTTTTCAATATAGTAGTCATAGTCACCTAAATATTCTTGTGCTCCCTCTGTTGATAACTCAACCACTGTAGTTGTGACACGGTTAATGAAATAGCGATCATGGGAAACGAATAAAAGAGTTCCAGGATAATCAATTAAGGCGTTTTCTAAAATCTCTTTACTATTTAAATCAAGATGGTTTGTAGGCTCATCGAGAATTAATAAATTAGATTTTTGCATCATCAATTTTGCTAGAGCTAATCGAGCTTTTTGACCACCACTTAGGGAAGATACTGGCTTTAATACATCATCCCCTGTGAATAAAAAGTTACCGAGTATCGTGCGAATTTCTTTTTCCGGCTCTAGCGGATAATCGTCCCATAATTCATTTAAAACACGCTTGGATGATGTTAAGTTTGCTTGTTCTTGATCATAATACCCAATAGATACATTTGAACCGAAAGAAACTTCACCGCTTAACGTCTTCAATTTATTTACAATCGACTTTAATAATGTAGATTTCCCAATACCGTTTGGACCGACTAGTGCGACACTATCACCGCGGGTTAATCGCATATTTACATGCTCAATAATTGGTTCTTTGTCATATCCAATTGAAACATCTTTTACCTGTAATACGTCGTTTCCGCTTTGTTTTTCGATATCAAAGTGGAAGGATGCGGATTTAGAATCACCTAATGGTCTGGTCAGTAATTCCATCCGATCTAATTGTTTCCGGCGACTTTGTGCACGTTTTGTTGTGGACGCACGAGCAATGTTCTTTTGGACAAAGTCTTCTAGTTTAGCGATTTCCTCTTGTTGTTTCTCATAACGTTTCATTTCTTGCTCATATAGTGCAGCTTTTAAATCTAAATATTTACTGTAGTTACCAACATATCGTCTGCTCTCTTTATTAGAAATTTCATATACTTGTGTAACAAGCTTGTCTAAAAAGTAGCGATCGTGGGACACGATTAAAATAGCTCCAGGATAGCCTTGTAAATATTGTTCAAGCCATGTTAATGTATCGATATCTAAATGGTTTGTTGGTTCGTCCAAGATGAGTAAGTCTGGTTTTGTTAATAGTAGCTTCCCAAGAGCAAGTCTTGTTTTCTGTCCGCCACTTAATGTGGAAATTGTTGTTTGGTGTGTTTCCGCTGGAAAACCAAGTCCACTTAAAATGGAGCGAATATCCGCTTCATATTGGTAACCACCTTGATCTTTGTAGTCTAACTGTAATTGATCATAATCAGCGAGTAATTTCTCGTACGTAGCAGCATTTGAAAAGTTCTCTTCCTTACCCATTTCCTGCTCTAACCTTCGAAGTTTCTTCTCCATATGCTGCAGATGTGTAAAGACGGTAAGCATTTCATCCCAAATTGTTAAAGAAGTTTCCAAACCTGTATTTTGGGCTAAATAACCAATAGAAACATCTTTTGGCTTTATAATTTCTCCACCATCGTGAGATAATTCACCGGCAATTATTTTTAATAATGTAGATTTTCCAGCACCATTTCGACCAACTAGTGCAATTCGATCTTTTGTTTGGACTTCCAATTTAATGTTTGCAAGAATTGTTTCAGCACCGTATAATTTTGAAAGCCCATTCACTTGTAATAAAATCAATGTTTTCACCTCAAATAATTTCTTAACTTTGCCATGTTTATATTTCTCAATCATACTAAAAATAGTGTATAGTTTAAAATAAAGAGAGAATTCTTCTCTCTATTATACAGGGAAAGTCATAAGTGCTAAACTTATGTATTTATTTTAAATCTGTGAACAAAGATAGGAAGAGAGGAGAGGTTACATGGATCAGCAAAAGATTCCACAGGCCACTGCCAAACGATTGCCTCTATACTATCGATTTATCCAAAATTTATCTCTTTCTGGTAAGCAACGTGTTTCATCGGCAGAATTGAGTGAGGCGGTAAAGGTAGACTCAGCAACAATTCGGAGAGATTTTTCATATTTTGGAGCGTTAGGGAAAAAGGGATATGGATATAATGTGAATTATTTACTATCATTCTTCCGAGAAACGCTCGATCAAGATGATATAACACGTGTAGCACTTATTGGAGTGGGTAATTTAGGGACCGCTTTCTTACATTACAATTTCACGAAAAATAATAATACAAAGATTGAAATGGCGTTTGATGTCAATGAAGAGAAAGTTGGAAAAGAAATCGGAGGAATTCCTGTATATCATTTGGATGAATTAGAAGAACGTTTAACAAATGATATACAGGTGGCAATATTAACAGTACCTGCTACCGTTGCACAAGCTGTAGCAGATCGATTGGCCGAAACAAATGTACATGGAATTTTAAATTTTACACCGGCACGATTAAATGTGTCAGAAAACATAAGAATTCATCATATTGATTTAGCTGTAGAATTACAAACGCTCGTTTATTTTTTGAAAAATTATCCACAATAAAACGCAGAGGAAATCCCTCTGCGTTTTATTATTGCCTTTTCTTTGTAAATTTGACTAAGATAAGTCGAAGTGCCAAATTAAAATCAATTGTTGCCATAGCAGCGAACAGCAGTGTCCAAAAGTTCCAAATTGTATCTGTAACGTTCGTAATTGCGAAACGTGTAAAGATACATCCAAGAAGGAAATACAGTGCTGCCATGAACAATGGTGAGTTCCTCATATTTAAAATCCTCCGATAAATCCTTGCATTTTTTCTGCTTGTTTGATCATTTCTTGTATTTGTTCGTTACTTACTAGTACTTGAGTTATTGCGACTAATGTATTCATCGCGACATGAGCCATAATAGGAACGATGATTCGTTTTGTTTTCACATATAGAAAAGCGAAAACAAGCCCCATGGAAGTGTATACTAACAAGTGTGTAAAATCAAAGTGAATGGCCGCGAAAACAAGCGAACTAATAATGGCTGCGATAAAGAAATTAAATCTTTTATAGAGTGTTCCAAATAAAATCTTTCTAAAGACAATCTCTTCTAAAATAGGACCGATGATAGATATAACAATAAGGAACCATGGAGTAGCTCTTGCTATTTCCATCAAATCTTGAGTGTTTTGAGAACCAGGATTAATCCCTAATAATCGCATTTCAATATTAGCTGCAAGTATTTGAGCAAACATAGCTAAAAAGAAACCGATAAAAATCCAGCCGATTGTAGCAGGAATGCTAGCTCGCTTCGTATCTAAATGTCTTTCACGTATATCGGTTCTAAGAAGCCAAAGTATAATACATAATGCAATAAAAAAGCTGATGATTGACCAGTGCCCAGCCATGATTTGCATTTTCTGCTCTCGTGAAACTGCCATATTATCATATAGTCCTGTTTTGAAAAGGAGCCATATGCCAAAAATTCCCGATAGTTGCATCAGAATATATGTAACTATAATCCACCAATATTGTTTTTTCAAATGGGTTAACCATCCTTTCTAACTCTAATTTATGAGATAAGGCGAGGAAACATGTGAACATCCCGCCGTGGGATACGTAATAACTGTTTGTATTATTATTTTTTTGTAAATCTTTATTTGAAAATGAAATAGATAACAGGAAAAAGCAGTACCTATAGAGAAAATAACTTATGGCATCCTTCATATTGTAACATACGATAAGTGGAAAAGCCGATTCATATAAAAAGGCTTTCTTGAGAATTATTGCTGTTATTGTTGTATAGAAAAAGTTTATATCGTAATTTGCGAAAAAATTATGATTTTTTTACTTGCAAAAGAAATTTAGATTATTTATTATTATAAGTGTGTTAGCACTCATAGTCTTTGAGTGCTAATAAAGAAAATTTACATAGGAAAATGAGGAGGTTATTGTTCATGCTAAAGCCATTAGGTGATCGCGTTGTAATTGAGCTTGTTCAAGCAGAAGAAAAAACAGCAAGTGGTATTGTATTACCAGACACTGCAAAAGAAAAACCACAAGAGGGTAAAGTTGTTGCAGTAGGTACTGGTCGAGTGCTTGAAAATGGTGAGCGTGTTGCTTTAGAGGTAGCAGCAGGTGATCTTATCATCTTCTCAAAATATGCAGGTACTGAAGTGAAATATGAAGGTACAGACTACTTGATTTTACGTGAAAGTGACATTTTAGCAGTTATCGGTTAATTATATACATTTTAAAAATCCAAGGGGGTCAAATATTATGGCAAAAGATATTAAATTTAGTGAAGAAGCACGTCGTTCGATGCTTCGCGGTGTCGACACTCTTGCAAACGCAGTAAAAGTAACGCTTGGACCAAAAGGTCGTAACGTTGTACTTGAGAAAAAATTCGGTTCACCACTTATTACAAATGATGGTGTAACAATTGCAAAAGAAATCGAATTAGAAGATGCATTCGAAAACATGGGTGCAAAATTAGTAGCAGAAGTTGCTAGCAAAACAAATGACGTAGCTGGTGACGGAACAACAACTGCAACTGTATTAGCACAAGCCATGATTCGTGAAGGTTTAAAAAACGTAACAGCTGGTGCGAACCCAATGGGTCTTCGTAAAGGTATCGAAAAAGCTGTTGTTGCAGCAGTAGAAGAATTAAAAACGATTTCTAAACCAATCGAAGGTAAATCTTCTATCGCGCAAGTAGCTGCTATCTCTGCTGCTGACGAAGAAGTAGGTAAATTAATTGCTGAAGCAATGGAACGCGTTGGTAACGACGGCGTTATTACTTTAGAAGAATCTAAAGGATTCACAACAGAATTAGATGTAGTAGAAGGTATGCAATTCGATCGTGGATATGCATCTCCTTACATGATTACTGATTCTGACAAAATGGAAGCAGTCCTTGATAACCCATATATCTTAATCACTGACAAAAAGATTTCTAACATTCAAGAAATCTTACCAGTGTTAGAGCAAGTGGTACAACAAGGTAAACCACTTCTTATCATTGCAGAAGATGTAGAAGGCGAAGCGTTAGCTACGTTAGTAGTAAACAAACTTCGTGGTACATTCAATGTAGTAGCTGTTAAGGCTCCTGGATTTGGTGACCGTCGTAAAGCAATGCTTGAAGATATCGCAATCTTAACTGGTGGCGAAGTAATCACTGAAGAATTAGGACGTGACTTAAAATCTGCTACAGTTGAATCTTTAGGACGCGCTGGTAAAGTTGTTGTAACGAAAGAAAACACAACTGTAGTTGAAGGTATTGGAAATACACAACAAATCGAAGCTCGCATCGGTCAAATCCGCGCGCAATTAGAAGAAACAACTTCTGAATTCGATCGTGAAAAATTACAAGAGCGCCTTGCTAAACTTGCAGGTGGCGTAGCGGTAATTAAAGTAGGTGCAGCAACTGAAACTGAGTTAAAAGAGCGCAAACTTCGCATTGAAGATGCACTTAACTCAACTCGTGCAGCAGTAGAAGAAGGTATTGTTGCAGGTGGCGGTACTTCACTTATGAACGTATATACAAAAGTAGCTGGTCTTGTAGCTGAAGGCGACGAAGCAACAGGTATCAACATTGTACTTCGTGCATTAGAAGAGCCAGTTCGCCAAATCGCAATCAACGCTGGTCTAGAAGGATCTGTTGTTGTAGAACGCTTAAAAGGCGAAAAAGTAGGCGTTGGTTTCAACGCAGCTACAGGCGAATGGGTAAATATGCTTGAGTCTGGTATCGTAGATCCAACAAAAGTAACTCGTTCTGCACTTCAAAACGCAGCATCTGTTGCAGCTATGTTCTTAACAACTGAAGCTGTAGTTGCTGACAAACCAGAACCAAATGCACCAGCAATGCCTGACATGGGCGGCATGGGCATGGGCGGTATGGGCGGAATGATGTAATTTCGTTCGCATAAAAAAACATCCATCTCTAATAGAGATGGATGTTTTTTTGTTGTACATGGAAGAAAAATTATTGCGATAAAGATTTAATCACACTGAGAAAATAATTTCTGTAGAATTTTGTCGCTTTCTCTCTTGACCATATTGATACTTCATTGTTAGAATCTAGGAAGATAATATAAAACAATCCTTCATATATCCTCAATGATATGGTTTGAGAGTCTCTACCGGGTTACCGTAAACAACCTGACTATGAAGGCAGTGCGTCTTATATTTATAAAGAGCGGAATACTATCTTTATAAAGTCAGACCCCTGCCTTTTCTTTGTTATGAGACTGAGGGCGGAGGACTGGCTTTTTTTATTATATTGGTAATGCTTTTTGCCAAATTGGTGAAAATATTTATATACAGAACTAACGTTGGGGTGATTATTTTGAAAAAACAGCACGATACGATTATCGTTTTAGATTTTGGGAGTCAGTACAATCAGTTAATTGCACGTCGAATTCGTGAGTTCGGTGTATACAGTGAACTTCATCCACATACAATTACTGCAGAAGAAATTAAAGCAATGAATCCAAAAGGGATTATCTTCTCTGGGGGACCAAACAGTGTATATGGTGAAAATGCATTCCACTGTGATGAAAAAATCTTTGAATTAGGATTACCGGTATTTGGTATTTGCTACGGTATGCAACTTATGACAAAACACTTTGGTGGAAAAGTAGAACGTGCAAACCATCGTGAGTACGGAAAAGCAGTTCTTAAAGTAGAGAACGAATCAAAATTATATGCAAACCTTCCAGAAGAGCAAGTTGTATGGATGAGCCACGGTGACTTAGTAACAGGTTTACCAGAAGGGTTCGTAGTGGATGCAACAAGTGACTCTTGCCCAATTGCTGGTATGAGTAATGAAGCACAAAACCTATACGGCGTACAATTCCACCCAGAAGTACGTCACTCTGAGCACGGAAATGATTTAATCAAAAACTTCGTATTCGGCGTATGTGGATGTTCTGAAGGCTGGAACATGGAAAACTTTATTGAAGTGGAATTAGAGAAAATCCGTGAAACTGTTGGTGACAAAAAAGTACTATGCGCACTTAGTGGCGGTGTAGACTCTTCTGTTGTAGCGGTATTAATTCATAAAGCAATCGGTGATCAATTAACATGTATTTTCGTTGACCACGGTTTACTTCGTAAAGGTGAAGCAGAAGGTGTTATGAAAACATTTAGCGAAGGCTTCCACATGAACGTTATTAAAGTGGATGCGAAAGAACGTTTTATGAATAAATTAAAAGGCGTTGAAGATCCAGAGCAAAAACGTAAAATCATCGGTAACGAATTCATTTACGTATTTGATGATGAGGCTTCTAAATTAGAAGGAATGGACTTCTTAGCACAAGGTACACTGTACACAGACATTATTGAAAGTGGTACAGCAACTGCACAAACAATTAAATCTCACCATAACGTTGGTGGACTTCCAGAAGATATGCAGTTTAAATTAATTGAGCCTTTAAATACGTTATTTAAAGATGAAGTGCGCGCATTAGGATCTGAATTAGGAATTCCTGATGAAATCGTATGGCGTCAACCGTTCCCAGGTCCAGGACTTGGTATTCGTGTATTAGGCGAGATTACAGAAGAAAAATTAGAAATCGTTCGTGAATCTGATGCGATTTTACGTGAAGAAATCATAAAAGCAGGTTTAGACCGTGAAATTTGGCAATACTTCACAGCGCTTCCTGGTATGCGTAGTGTAGGTGTTATGGGTGACGAGCGTACTTACGATTACACAGTAGGTATCCGTGCAGTAACATCTATTGACGGTATGACAGCTGACTGGGCACGTATCCCTTGGGACGTATTAGAGAAAATCTCTGTACGTATCGTTAACGAAGTAAAACACGTTAACCGTATCGTGTATGATGTAACAAGTAAGCCGCCAGCAACGATTGAGTGGGAATAGAATAAGTTTTTTCGCTTAAAGGAAGATCCATCTATGATTTTATGCATAGATGGATCTTTTTTTGTCTATCTACACGAACGAAAATGATTATTTATATAAAAATGTTCGTTTTTAGATTGACATATACCTGTGTGTGAGTTAATATGAGTATGTAATTGATGTGAAAAGTGAATATTATAGCCGTCGTATAATATCGGGGATATGGCCCGAAAGTTTCTACCTAGCTACCGTAAATGGCTTGACTACGAGGCGTTTGTATAAAGGTTAGGGGAAATCTACCTTTGTTTATAGAACGCTTCCATGTATACGCAATGGAGGCCTTTTTTATTTTTATAGATAAAAGAGGGCTAGGGAGGATTACGACGAGTAATCATATAACGGGGGAAACGTAGGATGAAACGTTATTTTCAGTTTGATGAGCTCGGTACGAATTATAAAACTGAGTTCATTGCAGGGTTAACGACATTTTTATCTATGGCATATGTGTTGTTTGTCAATCCTGCTACACTGTCGCTGGGGAATATTAAGGGATTACCAGCTGGAACAGGAATGGATCCGGGAGCGGTCTTTGTTGCCACTGCATTAGCAGCTGCGATTGGTTCACTCATTATGGGGGTTTTTGCAAAGTATCCAATTGCTTTAGCGCCAGGTATGGGGATCAATGCATTCTTTGCTTACACAGCGGTGTTAACAATGGGGATTCCATGGCAAACAGCGATTGCCGGAACATTAATGTCAGGTATTATCTTTATTATTCTTACTGCTTCTGGTATTCGTGAGAAAATTATTAATGCAATTCCCGTGGAGTTAAAGTTCGCGGTAGCGGCAGGTATTGGTTTGTTTATTGCCTTTCTTGGTTTTCAAAATGCCGGGATTATTGTGAAGAATGATGCGGTTCTTGTTGGATTGGGGGATTTAACAAAGGGCACAACATTACTTGCGATTTTCGGTGTAGTGATTACGATCATTTTAATGATTAAAAAGATAAATGGTGCAGTTTTCTATGGGATGATTCTTACAGCAATCTTAGGAGTAGCAACAGGATTAATTGATACACCTAAAGCTGTAGTCGGTGCAATCCCGAGTTTGGAACCTACGTTCGGTGTGGCGTTCCAGCACTTCGGAGATATTTTCACTGTTCAAATGGGGATTGTTATTATAACGTTCTTCTTCATCGATTTCTTTGATACAGCAGGTACGCTTGTAGCAGTTGCGAATCAAGCAGGATTAATGAAGAATAACAAACTACCACGTGCAGGAAAAGCATTATTTGCAGATGCGATTGCGACTGTAATTGGTGCTATTCTTGGTACATCTACAACAACGTCTTACATTGAATCATCTTCAGGGGTAGCAGCAGGAGGACGTTCAGGATTTACAGCAGTTGTGACAGCTGGATTTTTCTTGCTAGCACTTTTCTTCTCGCCATTATTAAGCGTTGTAACAGCGGCTGTAACGGCACCAGCGTTAATTATTGTAGGGATTTTGATGGTTTCATCTTTAGGAGAAATTGATTGGAAGAAATTCGAGATTGCAGTACCGGCATTCTTCACAATTATTTCTATGCCACTTACGTATAGTATTGCAACAGGAATTGCGATTGGATTTATCTTCTATCCAATTACGATGGTTGTAAGTGGTCGTCGTAAAGAAATTCATCCAATTATGTATGTTATGGGAGTTTTATTCGTACTATATTTCATCTACGTTCGTAAATAAAAGGGGTTTTTTGAAAGGTCTAGACTTAAGGGGAGTCTAGGCCTTTTTTGCGTCTTCAGAAAATCTTAAGGATTTCGTTCCGTTTTTCTTCAGAAGTTTTCTTATAATAAGAAATAGGGACTTTAAAAGTTTTGGGGGCGATATTGTGGCACAGGAAACCATACTTGTTGTAGATGATGAAAAAGAAATTAGGGATTTAATTGCGATTTATTTAAAAAATGAAGGATATAAGGTGTTACATGCTGAGGATGGAGCAGAAGGATTAGCTATATTAGAGAAGAACGAAGTGCATTTAGTTGTATTAGATATTATGATGCCGAAAATAGATGGGATTCATATGTGTATGAAAGTAAGAGAAGCGAAAGAGATGCCGATTATTATGCTGTCTGCAAAAACGCAAGATATGGATAAAATTTTAGGGCTAACAACAGGTGCGGATGATTATGTAACGAAACCATTCAATCCGTTAGAACTAATTGCGAGAATTAAATCACAGCTCCGTCGCTATATGAAAATGAACGGCTTCACTGTTCAAAATGAGGATGAGTTAGAAATTGGAGATATGAAAATAAATGTTTCAACACATGAAGTCAGTGTAGAGGGAGAAGAAGTGAAACTAACGCCAAGGGAATTTTCAATTTTAGAGTTACTCGCCCGTAATCCAGGTATGGTCTTTAGTGCAGAACAAATTTATGAAAAGGTTTGGAATGAAAGGTCCTTTCAATCGGATAATACTGTAATGGTACATATTCGAAAAATACGTGAGAAGGTAGAGGAGAATCCAAGGAAACCGAGATACATAAAAACGGTATGGGGAGTGGGGTATAAGATTGAGAAAGATATATAATCCGTTTACCTATATGTATAAGAAAACGATAAGATTAATTGAAAAGATAGTAAAGAGCGTGCGACGTAGCATACGAATCCAACTTATTACGACTTTTATTGCTTGTGCGTTATTAGGGCTGTTTGTATCGACGAAGATAGTAGCCCCTATTTTTGAGGATGCAAATCAAAATGTTGAAATTAATTATAGGGATGGCATGGAGCAAATTAATCGTAAAGCTCAAAGTACGGCAGAAATGATGGTTACGGAAAACAAGTTAGATGCTTTGCAAAATATGATAGAGTTAGAAAACCAAAACTTAGAACAGGGGCACGAAGCCTTTAAAATATTAATTACTGATGAAAGTGGTAAGGTTCTGTATAAAACGAAGCAGGCACAAGAAGAACAAATTAATTTGCATAATACAATTCGTAATGCGACCTCATTTGCTATCAATTATTCAAATAATAATGATATTGAAAGGTCAAGAAAAGAGTTTATTACTTTTTCACCTATTACAATTGAAGATAAGAACTTATATATGTTTGTGAGTGGGATTCCTCAAGGAGAGGTAGTGTATTATAAAGTAGAAGGTCCATTTCCGTTTCTAATTGGTGTACTTGTATTTATTTTCTCTTTCTTCTATATAACAAAGAGAAAGATGCAACAAATCGAAGCGATGGCACGAGGGGTAAAAGAAATAGAAAAAGGAAACTTAGCTTATCGTATTGAGAAAAAAGGTGAGGATGAGATCGCTGCTTTGACTGAGAATATTAACAATATGGCAGAAGAGCTTATGTATAATATTGAAAAAGAGCGTAAATTAGAGAAACAAAAAAATGAACTCATTACAAATGTATCGCATGATTTACGAACGCCACTTACTTCCATTATGGGGTATTTACGATTGTTGCGAGATTCTAAATATGAAAATAAAGAACAACATGATGAATATACAAGGATCGCTTTTGCGAAATCGGAGCAGTTAAAGAACTTAATAGAAGATTTATTTGAGTATACGAAGTTAACGAATGAAAATATTGTATTAGAAAAGCAAGAAGTATGTATGAATGAACTCCTTGATCAATTAATAGAAGAATTAGTGCCGCAAGCAGAAGAACATGGTCTTGAATTTATTAAAAAGTTTCCTGAAGAACGTGTATATGCTGCCATTGATTCAGAAAAGATGGTCCGTGTGTTTGAAAACTTATTAATGAATGCGATTAAATATAGCAGAGATGATGGAGAGATAAAAGTTTCTCTTCAAAGGCAACGCCGACATATGGAAATTATAGTTGCGAATCATAGTGAAGAGTTTACAAGAGAGGAATTAGCAAATTTATTCGAGCGCTTTTATAAGAAAGATCAATCTAGAAGTAGAGTAACAGAAGGTTCGGGACTCGGATTAGCTATTGCTAAAAGTATTGTTGAGTTGCAAGGAGGGGGGATTCGAGCTGAATATGAGGATGGAATTATTCAGTTTATCGTTTCGTTGCCCATTATAGAAGAAAAGTAAATGAATAGAATTTGATACATTAAAAAAGGCTTGTTTATGAAGAATAAGCCTTTTTGATATTTTTTCAAAAAATGTATTGACGATTATATAAATGAGGTGTAATATTATACGAGTCGCTGATAGCAACAAGCAAAACGCGACAAACGAAATAAAAAACTTAGTTGACATTGAAAGATGAAAATGTTAACATAAGGGAGTCGTAAATGAGCGACAAACGAGTTCTTTGAAAACTGGACGAAACAAACAACGTGAAACGTCAATTTTTATTTTAGATGCTAGACAAACTTTATTGGAGAGTTTGATCCTGGCTCAGGATGAACGCTGGCGGCGTGCCTAATACATGCAAGTCGAGCGAACCGATTAAGAGCTTGCTCTTAAGAAGTTAGCGGCGGACGGGTGAGTAACACGTGGGTAACCTGCCCATAAGACTGGGATAACTCCGGGAAACCGGGGCTAATACCGGATAATATTTTGCGCCTCATGGCGCAAAATTGAAAGGCGGCTTCGGCTGTCACTTATGGATGGACCCGCGTCGCATTAGCTAGTTGGTGAGGTAACGGCTCACCAAGGCGACGATGCGTAGCCGACCTGAGAGGGTGATCGGCCACACTGGGACTGAGACACGGCCCAGACTCCT
>NZ_JAHCDO010000049.1:0-26925 GCF_050768835.1 Bacillus pfraonensis
ACCACGTTCTTTCAAAATTTCAGATATATCTCGATAACTTAAAGAAAAACGACAGTAGTAGCCGACGGCTACTAAAATAATATCTTTCCTGAATTTTTTTCCTTTAAAATATCCCATTTATGATTCTCCTCACTCTGTTTTGCAAAAGTTTAGCTTAGTTTTAAAAACTTTGCAACAGAACCGCTTGATAGCGATGGGGTCCCGCCCACATTTTAACGAAAATATACGCTAAGCAAATTTCGACATAAAAAGAGCTGAATCTCCTACTATAAGAGAGATTCAGCTCTTTTTATTTTTTAAATAAATCAACTAATTATATATAGGATTTTCATTAACTTTTATATTTCTTTAGTGAATCCTTCTGATACAAACTCTATAATTTGTTCCATTACTTTAGGAAATACTTCATATCCAATTTCTTGTTGGTGTAATCGTATCATCATAACAGCTTGTATAATTCCTACAATAATTTGTGGATCATTCTTAGGTAATACTCCACGATCCATTAAAATTTTGACGGCATGAATGCCTCTTTTTTTATGAGTTTCGGAAAATTCAAACATTTTCTCAGGAAGTTTTCGGGAAAGGCGCTCATGCTCATCATTTTGAAAAACTCGTTGAAGAAATGGATTTTTTTCGACTAATTCAAATGATCTATGAAAAAAAGAGGATAATAATTCTTTTGGAGGCAGATTTTCACGAAATAACTCATTGAGTACTGTTTCTCGAACTTCTTCTTCATTTTTTAAAATTTCTAAATACAATTCTTCTTTCGATGAAAAAAATTTATAAAAAGTACCTTTTCCAATTCCACATGCAAGTATAATATCATCAATGCTAGTCTTGGCTAGACCATATTGAATAAATAGTTCTTTTCCTTTTATTAAAAGAGATTGACGAATCTGTTCTTTTTCCTGATCTGTAAATTTAGGCATAAAACTACTCCTTTTTAAAAATTTTGTGACTTTTTATGGATTTTTAGTCATATAATATATATACTTATCATAACGGCTATATAAATAGAAGTAAACATTAGACTGTAAAAGGTACAGTCTTTTTATTCATAGTTTATATGACTATACGAACTTTAATAGTCATATAAACTATGCGTTTTACATTGTAAGAAAGGATTGATAATAATGAACTGTAATTTAAGTCAATATTTTAAGTTAGGAGGAATTTTTCAGAAAGATGACTGACAAAAAATAGATTAAGCATGGATTTCAATAAAAAATAAAAATAAATATTCTAAATATAACGGGGAGATAATGATGAAAATTTTAGAAAAAGAATTATTAACTCAATTTGATGGACTATATAATTTTCGAGATATAGGGGGATTTAAAACATTAGATGGAAATATAATGAAAAAAGGGGTTTTGTTTCGTTCAGAGGAGTTGTCTCGCCTATCACAGAAAGATTTAGAGACGTTTAATTTGCTAAACATAAAAACAATCTATGATTTAAGAACTCGAACTGAACAAAAATCAAAACCAAGCAGAATTAAGTCTGAACATGGAATACAGTTGGTGAATATATCCATTCAAGATAAGAGTCAAGAATTTACACACCTCGAATTTTTTAAGTTTTTAGTAAGTAAGTCTAATACCATAAATTTCGAAAAAATAATGAAAGAGATGTATTGTAATATGGCATTTATAAGTCATACTCAAATTTGTGAAATCATAACTTCACTTTCAGAACAAAATAATCTGCCAGCACTTATTCACTGCACTAGTGGGAAGGATCGTACAGGTTTTATATCTGCCATAATTCAATTACTTGTTGGAGTACCATATCAAAAGGTTTTGGATGATTACCTGTTTTCTAATGATTTAATTGCACCACGTATGAAAAAAGTAGAAAAATTTATTAGATGGATAAGTCTTTTTCAAGTCTCATCTGATCGTATAAAACCAATGTTAGAAGTACGTCGTGAATACTTAGAAGAGGTTTATAATGAAATTATTGAAAGATATGGAAATATCGAAACTTATCTATGTCAAGCTTGTAAAATTCAACAGAGTAGTTTATTGACTCTTAAAGACCTACTACTTGAGTAACGTAAAAAAGTCTCAAAAATCTTACTTTTTGGGGTTCTGTTAGCTTGATAGCGATATGACTTATATATGAAAAACAAACCATTTAACAAGAATGTTTCAAGGAAAAGAAGTAATTTCTGTGGTTAATATACTTGTGAAAAAAGAGGGATTTACCGTTTGTTAGGACAGAATGACGTTTGTAAAAATAATCATTATGAAGATGATTACAAATTCAATGTTGCTCTTTTGTCATTGGTAGAGATGATAGCTGTGTGGTCAGTATGAAACAGTAAGTAACCACCTATACAATATGAATAGAGGAGAGGAATATCTGATGAAAACACGTAGTCAAATTACATTTGCAAGTCTTGCCCTTTTAATAGCTGGAAGTTCCCTGTTATACACATCGCCAACCTCAATTGTAAAAGCAGAGCCCACTCAAAATGTATCTAGTTCGTCACAAACAAGCACGCAACGAGATCGTAATTCCGTCAGGCAAGCAATGCGGGATACATTGCAACTTGGATACCCGGGGATACTTGCTAAAACTTCTGAGGGTGGAAAAACGTGGGGTTATGCCGCTGGGATAGCGGATCTGAGCACCAAAAAACCAATGAAAACAGATTTTCACTTTCGCATTGCCAGCGTGACGAAGACGTTCACCGCAACGGTTGTACTTCAATTAGCTGGAGAGAACCGCCTGAATCTAGACGACTCCATCGAAAAATGGTTGCCTGGCGTCATTCAAGGAAACGGATATGATGCTAAACAGATTACTATCCGGCAGATATTGAATCATACAAGTGGTATCGCTGAATACGCAAGGTCAAAAGAAGCTGATCTTTTTACGAATACAAAAAAATCGTTTACCGCTGAAGAACTAGTGAAGATTGGACTTTCGATGCCCCCAGACTTTGCCCCAGGAAAGGGCTGGTCCTACTCAAACACAGGATACGTATTACTGGGTATCCTTATTGAAAAAGTAACCGGAAACAGCTATGCGGAAGAGATTGAAAATCGAATTATTGAACCGCTTGAATTGTCGAATACATTCCTACCTGGCAATTCAAGCGTTATTCCAGGCACCAAGCATGCCCGTGGATATTTACAACCAGACGGAGCAAGTGAGCTAAAAGACGTTACTTATTATAACCCAAGTATAGGTAGCTCGGCTGGAGATATGATTTCTACTGCTGACGACTTAAACAAATTCTTCTCTTCCTTGCTCGGTGGCAAATTACTGAAGGAACAGCAACTAAAACAAATGCTTACTACAGTTCCTACAGGAATTGCTGAAATCGGCAGATATGGTCTTGGAATCTATGAAACTAAGCTTCCAAACGGTGTCTCAATATGGGGACACTCAGGTGGCATTCCAGGGTTTAGTACTTTTGCTGGAGGCAAACTTGGAGGCAAGCATACATTGGCCGTCAATTTGAACAGCCTTAAAGCTGATAGTCCTGATCCTTTTAAAAATATTTTACTTGCTGAATTTAGCAAGTAATAAAAAAGGATAAATTTTGTCATAGTTTTTATAGTTAAAAATATATCTTTCTGCTGCAAAGTTCTTTAGCAGATAAAAAGTCAAATTCAGTACAATCAAATTTTATGTAATAGTAAGTAATCGCTGTAATTCATTGTACGTTGAAAAACCGAAGTTTGGCCGCAAACTTCGGTTTCGTTTATATAGAGCATGAATTGTTTCAATTCCTTTAATCGTACGAGAAGCATGACATAGATTTTGAAATCCTGCAAATTTAGCAAAGCGTCGCTTTATATGTCTATGATCCTGTTCAATACGATTGTTCAAATAATTGCTTGTATAATGAATAGTACGTGTATAAAAGCCTTGTTCCTTTAACTTGTTCAATGCACAAAGTAATGCTGGAGCCTTGTCCGTTACGAGAACCATCAGTTCTCCAAGTATAGAGTTTTTAATATTGATTTATATCATAAAATTTATATGAAATAGGTGACGAAAATGTTAGAAGGTATTTTTCAGACAGAAGATGTACAGTTACATTATGTAAAGAGTAATTCAAAAGGTTCGCCAATATTATTAATTCATGGTGGAATATCAAGATGGCAAGCGTTTGAGTCTATTATTCCTGAATTAGAAAAAGAAGGACATGTTTATGCATTAGATTTAAGAGGACATGGAAAATCAGGAAGAGTTCCAAATAGATATCGTTTGGAAGATTATTTATCTGATATTGTCAATTTTATTAAAGAACATATTGCAGAACCAGTAATCATATTTGGTCATTCACTTGGAGGAATACTAGGGATTCAATTAGCTGCTCATTATCCAGAATTAGTGAAAGGACTAGTCATCGGAGAATCCCCAATGGAGATAGAAGTTTTAAAAGAGGGTTCCGAAAAATTGATGAAATGGAAAATGATGATTCAGAATGGCCCAGAAATGAGTAAGCATATGATGCCTAAAAAAGGAGATAATCCACTTTTAGATTTCATGGTGGAAAGTGTTATGCTAACAGATCCTGGAGTCTTAATAGCAATGATTGACCAATTTGACGAAACATATGCTGGATATAATACGGATATTTTACTCCCTAAAATACACTGTCCGGTTTTACTTCTACAAGGAAACCCTGAACTCAAAGGGGTTGTGAGGGATCAAGATGTTAAGAAGGCTTTAAAACTATTACCTAATGCAAAGCATGTAAAATTGGAGAATGTAGGACATACTTTGCAATTTGAAAATAAGGATGCAGTTTTGGGTGTAATACTTCCTTTTATAAAACATTTAATAAATGTTAATGAGAAATAAAAAGGTTCTGTTACAAAGTTTTCTACATGAAGCTACACTCTAGAAAACAGAATCTAGGAGAATCAGACATGAGATATTTTAAAGGAAAACAATTCAAGAAAGATATTATTTTAGTAAACGTGGTATTTTAGTTCACCCAACAACCATCATGCGATGGGTTCATGAATATGACAATCTCATCTATTAAATTTGGAAAGTGAAAAATAAATTTGCACGCTTATCTTGGCATTTGGATGAGACTTATATCAAAGTAAAAGGAGAATGGCGTTATCTCTATCGTGCAATTGAGAAAGATAGGCACACATTGGATATTCAACTTCGTAAAAAACGGGATCATCAGTCTGCCTATGCCTTCATGAAAAGATTAGTAAAACATTTGGGGGAACCAACGGTTCTCACTACAGACAAAGCGCCGGCATTACTTTGCGCATTTAACAAATTAAGAAAACAAGGATTTTATCAAACTACAATCCATTGTACAATCAAACATTTAAATAATCTTATTGAACAGGATCATAGACATATAAAGAGACGTTTTTCCAATTCCGCAGGATTTCAAAATCTTCGTCATGCTTCACGTACGATAAAAGGTATCGAGACCATTCATGCCCTATATAAACAAAGGCGAAGTCTTAAATGAGACTCCGCCTTTTCAACGTACAATGAATCTCAACAATTACTAGCTACTTCCTAAACATCGGTCCTTATTTACCAACCTGTTTATGCTTTTTTCAAACTTTGCAACAGAACCATCTTATCTATGGCATAAGGAGAAACAAATAGGGTGATAACCATCACTTTTTCATTATATTACATTAAATGTTAATTTTTAATATTATAACTACAAATATTGGTAATATCCATATTGAGAAATTTATTACTAATTTGTTTCCGGTATCAAAAGGTACACCTTTTGGTTCATTTTTCATTACTATGTATTCAAATATCTAGTGAGTCCTTGGTATGTGTATAAAAGTATACTTTTACAGATATATATAACCCTATAAAAAATCACGTCTATAAATGTCTATTTTAAACTTTACAGATATCTGTTTACTTTATATACCTTTACAGACATAATTGTTATAATTATCAATGAGGTGTAGCCTATGAAACATAAAAAATTTGGATATGTGCGAGTTTCGAGTAAAGATCAAAACGAAGAACGGCAAATTCAGAATATGAAGGATTTAAGGATAGAAGAACGGGATATTTTCATAGATAAAGAACCTGGAAAAAATATGGAGCGAGAGAATTATCAAATGCTAAAACGTCTTGTTCGTACAGGAGATACCATTGTGTTTGACTCCTTGACAAGACTTGGAAGAAATATGAATGATACATTAGAAGAATTTAGATATTACGAAAAACATAAAGTAAATTTACAATTTATAAAGGAACCATACATTAACGTCAATTACACTGGAGAAAGTACAAATGATGTTATTCAGAGCGCAATTCAAAAAGCGACACTGACAATATTATCTGCCTTTGCAGAAAAAGAGCGCATCGATATTAAACAACGTCAAGCTGAAGGGATTGCTCTTGCCAGAAAACAAGGTAAACGTTTAGGACGTCCGCCTGTCGAAATAACAGAAGAATTCACGGATGCTTACAAGGAATGGAAATCCGGTTCAATTACAGCAGTAGGAGCCATGAAAAAGTATGGAATCAAACGTTCTTCATTTTATAAACTTGCTAAACAGTATGAAGAAAAAATAAAATAATAATTTGTCTTATTAATATTATCTTAAAAGGAACTTGTAGTGACTGCTACAAGTTCTATTTGTTAAACTCCGTTTTGTTTGTTATTGACTATATGGTACTACCCCATGTAGTCCAGATAAAACTACTCCTGAAACAATTGGTCCAAAATATGCTCCGATTTTTACATCCCACTTAGTTTAGATAAAGAAAAAATATTAAATCTCCGGGTTCCGGGTTATCAACCTTTATATACCACATAGTTCAGATATAACACAACACAGTTGCTAAATACGCTGTATTCAATCAACACTTTATATCCCGCATTGTTCAGATAAAATGGGGTGGTAAAAATCCGTCACAAGGATTCGATTGTAGATTTATATCCCACATAGGTCAGATAAAACTGATTATGATGTTATTCTATTTGACAGCCCACCAAGTTCGTTTATATCCCGCATTGTTCAGATAAAACAACAGAATTTTTTGTATCGTCTATATCTATACGATCATTTATATCCCACTAAGTTTAGATAAAACGCTCTTCCTGCCCAAACATAAGGATAACCGTCGTAATTTATATCCCAAATAGTTCAGATAAAACCTCAAAAAATAAGCTCAAAGGAGTTAATACAACGAGCCTTTATATCCCATATAGTTCAAATAAAACTTGCCCCACTGTTTGTTGTGTTGGTCCGCTTGCTCCATTTATATCCCACATTGTTCAGATAAAACTATCGAAGTAAGCGAGAACTGAAACGCTGGGTGTAATTTATATCCCACTACGTTTAGATAAAACCACAATCACTCTATGATTCTGGTTATGCACTTCTAAATTTATACCCCACTACGTTTAGATAAAACCGACAACTTGGCCCTAATGCAAGTATGAAAGATTTAAATTTATATCCCACTACGTTTAGATAAAACAAGACACTAAAAAGTACATTCATGCGAAATTAGAGCATTTATATCCCACTACGTTTAGATAAAACTATACCCTTGTGTGACTTCCTTTTATTCTCAAAGGATTTATATCCCACTACGTTTAGATAAAACCTGATGGAGCTGTCACTGTTAATGGTGTCACTGTATTTATATCCCACTACGTTTAGATAAAACCCTATCTATCTATGGATGATACACCTAATGATATCAACATTTTAACATGTGCATCAATCAGTATTTTGCAGCGAATCATCGATCGTGTTTTTGTATTCTCCTAAAAAACGCTGAAAGACCTTGTCATAGTAAGGTTTTCTGCATGTTTGGAAAAAACGAGGTTCACTGCAAAATTACAGAAGTACCGCATAATTTTTATCTTTACTATATGAGATCAAGAAAAAACCTTTATTTGCACAGAAAGATTTTTCCATTTATTTCTACAGATTTATTGAATCTTTATTTTTGAATACATTATAATAATCCTATATTAAAGGTTAAGGAGGAAAATGATGAGGTTGAAAGTAAGCTTTACTTGCAAAGTAATTCCTCTCTCGTATCGTTTTATGTTTGTGAGTTTTATCAAAGAATCTCTAAAAGCATCAAACGCAATATATGCAGAGAACCTATATATCTTTGAGAATAAACCGAATAAAAAAAGCAAGAATTTTACGTTTTCTGTTTATCTTAAAGACTATGTTTTAGAAAATGATGAATTCCTCCTTCAGAACGGATTGGACTGGATTATTAGTTCACCTGATCCTGAATTCATTTCTTACTTAGTAGATGGTTTAAACGAAATTAAAGAATTTCAGTACAAAGGATACAAACTACAGAAGAAGAACATATCTATACTACCGGAAGTCAAAGTGAAAAGTGATACGGTAGTATTCCGCACCCTTTCCCCTATTTTTATTAAAGACCGAGATGGGAAACCTCTTGCTCCAGCAGAAGAAGGTTATGAAGAGAGTTTCAATTATATTTGTGATATAACTTTACGTAATTATCATGGAGAAGGCTTGAAAAAACCTTTGCAATTTATACCTATGAATTTAACAAAACAAGTTGTAAAAGAAAAATTTGATAATACCCCCAATCACCAGCACTTTGAAGCTTATAAAGGAACATTCTTGTTAAAAGGAGACCAGGAAGACTTAGAAATCCTTCGTCAAATTGGTACATCCTTCAAAAAGTCACAAGGGTATGGCTGCGTGTCCGTGGAGTACCAATGATTCGATTATATTTAGAAGATTGGGCTACGAATACTGGTGTTTTGGGGTTTTATCGTATTTTAGAGCATGCTGAAACAGATTTATTTGAAACCGAAGAGACCTATCTAGATTTTGATCCAAAATTACTTCACGACTTTCCGAAATGGTTTTTCAATTATGCTTTTGATATATTTTCTGTTGCAAATGAAAAAGAAGATAAGATGAATGCTTATCTAACATACGCTACATCCAACTTTAAACGTTTTAAAGATTTTATCTTTGCTGATATTAAAAGTACAGAAAATAAGTTGAATAAACGTTTACCAATTGAAGGTGGAACCTTAAAAGAGCTGTTTAGCAGAAAAAAAGATGTATCAACTATTGAAGAATTAAAAACAGTCACAAGTGATTATCTAGCGTTGTTAAAGCAAGATCAAGTAAATGAAGTACTAACATTAAATATGATTCGGTTTCATTTAGGAGAACTGCATGGTCAAACAAGTTTTTTACAAAGATCACGCAGTACCCTGAATCGTTCAGAACATGAAGAATTCCTTACAAAAGATTTCGTCCAACCTATTTTACTAGAACAAGAGGTTCTTGCTGTTCTTCATTCTTTTAACAGTACAAATGAAGCAATAGAAAGCTTAAACAAAGTGATACATCAATCTGATGATAACAATTTTAAAAAGTTAGCGAAACAAACAATTACGAAACTAAAGAAGGATGAATTACTGTATTGTCCTGTTATTGAGGGGCAATTTGCTCTTACAGATTACACAGAGGCGGTATTTCTTCCGAATGCAGTCAGTATTGCAAATGCAACGAATTACACATGGAATAATCAAAAAACGTTTCCTATATCTAATCTTTATCGATTAATCATGTTTTGTTCTGTTTTTGGGCTCCATAGAGATCAAATAGACAAAGATACAGTAGTTTATTCCTTTATTCAAACCGATGAGGATTTTGATACACTAGCGGAAATAAATGATTTATTTGTCACTAATAAAAAGCAAAACAATCCTTTTGAAGTGTTTTTATACGACACATTAAAAGAAGCCAAAGATAAAGCAAATTGGATCTCTAAAAATATGTTAATTGTTGAATTCCAAAACAGTGGAAAAAAGACGAATCTTACTCAGAATTTTTTATCAGAACATGCCATTCAATACCTTCAAGAGCGTGGAGGGAAAGAGCTCGATCATATTAAATATCCACCGTTTCGGAACGTAATCCTACGTAAATTATTAAATGGAGAGCATTTTTTTCGTGATATCACTAACCAATTGAGGAAAAACGTAGATAACAATTATTCCAGTTATGATACGTATGCGGCCACTTTGGCTATGTTTCATTTAAATAGAATAAAGGAGTGTTACGGCATGTCTAACGAAACACGAGAAGCGCAATATGAATCTATGCAAAAGAGAGTCCAGTATGCACTAATGGATGGACGCGAAGTACGTAGAAGACTTACTGAACGTAGAATGGAGAATAAGATTCCAGGCATTACTTACCGTCTGTTAAATGCCTTAACTACCAATAACCGTCAACAATTCTTTGAAACATTATTCCGCACCTTTTTATTAGTTGAAAAGAACACTTCTATGTATGTGGATGCTACAAGGGAACATAGTAATGAATTTGAAGGTATTGCAAGTGCTTTACTATCCGGATTAAATGACAAACCCTATAAAAAAGAAGTGGAGGAAGCAAACTAATGGCTGGATTAACATTAACGATCGTATTTCAAGGAGATTCATTAAATTATGGAGAAGGAATTGGTAACATCTCCGAATTAAAGAAATTTAATCGTGGAAATGGAGATGTTCATACATTTGCTTCAAGGCAAGCTATTCGATACGATATGATTCGTTTAGGAGCCGAGCGTTATGGTTGGAACTTGGATACAGTTGGCCGAGACAAAGGTGAAGGGGAAGGAAAAAGTAAAAGCGTAGTCCAATATTCTCCTAGTGCTACCATTCAAGAATCAGAAGAAATGGATTTATTTGGGTACATGAAAACTGTAAAAGGTGACATGGGGAACAAACGCCCGGCTAGCATTCGGTTGTCTCATGCTGTTTCTCTTGAACCGTACCGGGGAGACTTAGAATTCTTAACAAATTTAGGACATGCTTCACGTATCAAAGAAAACCCAAATATCGCAACATCTGAGCGCCATACAAGTTTATATTCTTATACCATTACTATTGATTTAGATAAAATTGGTGTAGATAGAGAAATTGAATTACCACGTGAAGAAAAAGCAAGACGAATCAAAGAATTCTTAGAAATTGTATTTTCCTTAAATCGTAATATCCGAGGGCGACAAGAAGATTTATCCCCTTTGTTTGTAATTGGTGGTCTGTATGCTATTAATCAACCATATTTCTTAGGACGTACACAATTAGTTCCGACAAAACGTGAATACCGTTTAAATTCTATTATGCTACAAGAAATTTTAGAACGTCGCAGTATGGGACGGACTGTACAAGAACAAACGCATGTTGGTCTGTTATCTGGTGTTTTCGTGAATGAAGGAGAGCTACGAAATCTTGTTTCAAGCGACTCAACCCATACAATTCAAGGTATGCTAGATTATCTATTACAACAAGTGGAGAATTATTATGTCGGCTAGTGCAGCGTTACGAATAGAGTTATATCAACAAACCGCGTGTTACAAGAAACCAATGGCACAAAAAGCAAAGGAAACCTATCCTCTTCCACCGTATAGTACGGTGAAGGGGTTCCTTCACTATGTAATAGGTGCAAATGAATTAATTCCAATGGAAATCAGCATCCAAGGTACTCACGAAGGAAAGCTGTTTGATTTGCAAACACATCATTTTTACAAGTCAAAAGCAGTTACAACAATGCCCATGCATGTTCATATGTTGAAAGAAATCTCCCTTATTTTCCATGTACGTGCCGAACAAGGTGTATTGGAACAATTACAAAAAGCATTAGAAAATATCAATGAAGCACCAAGCCTTGGTCGACGTGAAGATTTGGCGGTCATTGAAGACGTGAAAAAAGTAACGTTGAAAGAAAGACATACAAAAGAAATCATTACACTAAAAAATGATTTCTTTATACCACGTCATTGTATTGTTGATCGCCTTGATTATATGAATTATAAAGGGATTTCATATCGATTAAATACGGTATATCAAGTGAAACAAGGAATTCGTACTTGGGAGACGGTTCAAACGCAGTTCTTCCGTAAAGGAGAAGGATTAAATTCACCTCAGTATATGGAAGATGAAGATGGCTATATTGTATTTTTCCATGCCTTATGAGTAGGCATGGATTTTTTTCAGGAGGAAAAAACATGGAAGATTTCATTTACGCAAAGTGGGATCAGCAAACAAGAGAGTTTGAAACATTACAAGAACATACAGGGCGGGTATTAGAAAATTTATCTTTACTAAAACACTCGTATGGTTCTTTTTTGTCAGAAGAGATCTGGCAACTGGCACAAGTAGCTGCACAATACCACGATGCAGGAAAAATTTATGAGGGGTTTCAACAAATTATTAAGCTCAATATGGGGTTATCCCCTTTAACGAAACAAGAAATTGAAAAGAAATATCCTAATGTTCCTCATGCTTTTATTTCCTTACTTTGTGTTCCATTCTTAGAATTACATTATTCCCAAAGTACAGAACGGGTTGTGAAAGAGGCAATTGCACATCATCATGTACGAAACGTAATGTTTGATGCCCAAATACTAAATGTAGTTTTACCAGATTTAAAAGGGAAAATAGACCGTTTGAAGCAAGAATTGTGCTGTTCTGTTAATAAAGATCTTGATACTACAACTATAGGTTGGAAGCCAATTAAGAAAAAAGATAAAGAATATCTTCTTCTTGTGCTTGTAAAGGGACTTTTAAATCGTGCAGATCATGCGGCTTCTGCAGGAGAACTTGTGGAATATCATGCGGACAAAGGAGTTGGGACTTATGTCGATGAATTCCTAAAAAAGAATGGTCATAAACCACGCAATCTACAACTCTTTTCTTACGAGAATCGAAACAAGAATATTGTGGCTGTTGCACAAACTGGTATGGGAAAAACAGAAGCTTCTCTATTTTGGATTGATGAAGCTAAAGGGTTTATTACACTTCCTATACGCGTAAGTTTAAATGCCTTGTATGAGCGTATAACAAATGGAATGGGATATGTAGATGAAGAGGGGCAAGCGATTGCTGGATTGCTACACAGTGGAAGCGTGGATTTCCTACAGACATTAAACAATGATTACGAAATCAATGAACTTATCTATGAACAGTCTCGTTTATTGAGTAAAAAGTTAACATTTAGCACAATTGATCAAATTTTAAAGTTTCCATTTTTATTTCGAGGGTATGAGAAATACTTGGCAACCATGGCGTACTCTAAGATGGTTTTAGATGAAATACAAGGTTATTCTCCGAAAGTCTTAGCTGTTATACTCAAAGCATTGGAAATGATTCACCAGATAGGTGGAAAATTTATGATTATGACCGCTACACTTCCTACTGTTTTTATGGAAACAATGGAGAAACGAGGCAAAATCAAGGTAAGTGATTTTGTAAAAGGTGAGTTCTATAATGACTTAATTCGCCACCGCATATCTATACGCAAAACAAAGATCGATGAGGATTTAGAACATATTCGCAAAGTTGGACGAAATAAACGTGTATTGATTATTGCTAATACCGTAAAAGAAGCAAAACGTATATACGGGTTGCTTAATAATGAAAATGTAAGGCTGTTGCACACGCAATTTATTCAGAAGGATCGTGCTGTCTTAGAAGAAGAAATTAAGAAATTCGCACCAAATGATAAAAATCGTGAAAAACAAAGTGGTATTTGGATTGCTACACAGCTTGTAGAAGCTTCATTAGATATTGATTTTGATTTGTTATTTACTGAAATCTCTACATTAGATAGCTTATTTCAGCGTATAGGTCGTTGTTATCGCGGAAGAGAGTATAAGGACATAGAACCTAATGTTTTTGTTTATACAAAAGCAGAAGGGATAGGGACCGTTTATGATGAGGATATTGTAAATAACGGTTTAAGACTTTTAGAACCCTTTAATGAACAAAAACTACATGAAAAAACAAAAATGGAGCTTGTCGAAACATTATATAAAACAGAAAACCTAAGTAAAAAATACTTAGACGAATTCTATCAAGCTTTAAAGATATTAGATAAACTTCCACTAAACGATATGGGAAATACAGAAGCACAAAGGTTGCTGCGTGATATTGATAATTATCAAGTTATTCCCTATTCGATATATGTAGAGAATCGTGAGCTATTTACCACATTTAAACAGGAAAAAGATTCGAAACAGCGAAAATTATTACGAATGCAAATCGAAAAGCTTACAACCTCTATTTCTAGAAAACAGGTTCAACGACACGGAATCGAAACAATGGAAATTGATATTCCTGGACTTCAATACATTCACACTTTAAATTGTAAGTACGATTTTGATAAAGAAAAGATAACAGGAACAGGAATTGTACTTCCGTAATTTTGCATCAAACCTCGTTTTTATAAAACATGCAGAAAACCTTACTATGACAAGGTCTTTCAGCATGTTTTTAAAGAATACAAAAACATGATCGATGATTCGTTGCAAAATACTGATTGATACACATGGTAACATGTTGCTATCATAAGATGTATCATCCGTATATAAATAGGGTTTTATCTGAACTATGTGGGATGTAAAGTACCATAATATTGTTAACGTGTAAGTTGCATTCATTTGTTATATCTGAACTATATGGGATATAAAGTTATGTACTACCATTGCTGTCCCACCTAACGTATCACATTTTATCTGAATTAAGTGGGATATAAAGACTTTGGGATTAGTACAAGGTAATGTACTTACTTATTTTATCTGCACTATGTGGGATATAAAGTATATAGTAATGTGTATTGATGAATATCCAATGTTAGGTTTTATCTGAACTATATGGGATATAAAGGTTGGTTATGTTTTAGATCAAAATCCTAAAACATTCGATTTTATCTGAACTATTTGGGATATAAAGGTTATGGACCATGTAAATTCACCTCCAATGAAGGATGTTTTATCTGAACTATATGGGATATAAATTTTTGTTACGGGGATTACACACATCGTCAAATGAAATAAGATGTTACCCAAAATAATTATTAAAACTACAAGATTTAAAAAGTTAGCATCAAAGTTCAAAACAGAAATAGGAACAGCGTTTAAAGATATTCTTGTTGATGTTGTTAGCGGAATAGTTAAGAAGAGCTTGTAGCCATAAGTGTTTTAAGAGGAAGCATCCAAAACGGGTGCTTTTCTTACGATTAGTCAACCTGTATTTTTAGGTTTTTGATGGATTGAATATCATAATAAACATGTATCCATTATCATGCATACCAAAGACCCCTAATATATACTCGTTTTTTTACTAGGGGTTAGATATGATATGATGAATGAAACTATGATATTAGGCCGTTAACCGATAATCATAGTGTATATCATGTGTAATAAGGTGAAAGAGGAGTTTCAAGAACTTATTTACACATGCAATGGACGCAACTTTATGACATTTGTTATAAGGTTGCGTTTTTAATTTATCGTAGTATTCTACAAGGTTCTGTTGCAAAGTTGAAAAATAACCCAAAATAATGAGTATACGATACATGTTCTTGTATATTTTATAATGTTTATTCGGAACAATTGTATTTTCATTCTATATTTTTGGGGGCGTTTAAAACTTTGCAACAGACCCCCTAATCGCTCTCCTTGCTGGATGTTGATAGAAGCGTTCCAGTCCTTGTCTGCCAAAAAAATGCACTCACATTAGAGTGAGTGCTCTGAAAAAGGTTGAGACTCCTCCATGGGAGTACAGTCTTTATAAGGAGAGTTTCTACTAGAAACGTATCTTTAATTTATAATGAATACTACAAAATCTAATCAAAAAGTACATGATTTTACAAAAAAATATTAAGTAAGGGTCGCGCCCCATAGCCATCAGCCTAACGAAATTAAATGCCCAAAACAAGAACTTTACTTTTATACAGTTATTTATGAGAATTTAGCTCAAAAAAACAGGTTCTGGTGCAAAAACTTCAGGGAAATTGCAAATAATTTCTAAATCTTGGACATACTGATACTATTATTCTAAAAAAGGTGTGTGATCGGTATGAAAAAGGAAAATTTGTTCAAATGGAAGCGTTATCAACCTGATATTATCTTATTAACGGTAAGATGGTACCTACGGTACAACCTAAGTTTTCGTGATTTGGTGGAAATGATGGAGGAACGAGGTTTGTCTATTGCTCACACCACTATTATGCGCTGGGTGCATCAATATGGACCTGAATTAGATGAAAGGGTACGACGTCATCTTAAGACAACAAATGATTCCTGGAGAGTCGATGAAACGTATGTGAAAGTAAAAGGGCAATGGATGTATTTATATCGCGCAGTCGATTCAGACGGAAATACCATTGATTTTTATCTAAGTGAATCAAGAGATAAACAAGCAGCCAAGCGCTTTTTCAAGAAAGCTTTGGCTGCTTCTCATATTTGTAAACCTCGCGTAATAACAGTAGATAAGAACCCTGCCTATCCTGTAGCAATTCAAGAATTAAAAGAAGAGAAACGTATGCCTAAAGGCATACAACTAAGGCAAGTTAAATATCTCAATAATATAGTGGAACAAGATCACCGTTTCATTAAGAAACGTGTACGTTCTATGTTAGGATTCAAGTCATATGAAACAGCCACTTCTATATTGAGTGGCGTTGAAACTATGCATATGATGAAAAAAGGACAACTTCACTTACAGGTGAAGTCTGCCCAAAATGAAGTTAGATTCATACATAAATGATTTGGAATTGCATCATAATCTACCATTGAACAGTCTATGCAGGTTTCTATGCCTCTATCAAATGATTTTTGCACCAGAACCTAAAAACCACTTTCTTAAGATTAGCATTCGAAATTTTCTAACATGTATATGTTAAGATAACTGTATACGTCATATAACGAATGCTACATATATTGTATGTTCACATGTAACATATCTAATTCTGTTAACAGGAAAAGAAGGAGGTGTACGTAAGGTGAACGAATTGAAAAAAGAAGCGGCACTTTTAAAGGTACTTGCTCATCCAATTCGACTTAGGTTGTTGCATGTACTCATACAAAATAGACAGTGTACCGTTTCAGAATTATGTCACATACTTGAGGTTCCTCAATCTACGATTTCGCAACACTTAACAACATTAAAGAATTTGGATATCGTGAGCAGTAGGAGGAAAGAAGCTAAAAAATTGTATCAGGTTCATAATGAAACGGTGACTCGAATCATCCAGATTCTTTTATGAGTACAAAAATAATGTAAAAATCTACTAAGAGTATTCAGACTATCACCAGAATAAAACATAACAGGAGGGGAACAGGATGATTCAACTTACAGTGAAAGGTCAACCTTCTCATATTCGTCATTTAGCTCATGATCCGGAATATCTATTTGCAATAGAATTCCATGATGTTACAAAGCAAATAACATCTATTAATAAGGAAGAACAGTCAGTTAAAGTAACAGCACTAATTCGTTCAGAACAATGGAACCAATTATTACAAATGATCGCAGAGGCAGGAGATTCGTTAGCTGATGCAAATGAAATTATAATGGAAGGAACGATGGACCACACTCCCGAAGAGGTGTATACTTTCGCTCCTGTCCATATTAAATATCGCTCTCATTTACAACAGAGGCAGGAAGAAAAAGAAGCTGAAATACGTAAGGGAAAAACAACAAGAATAGCTTCAAAAACTAAATCCACTGTATCCAAGCGTATAGAACAACTACATGCAAAATACGATGGAGTTTGTCAAAAATGTGGTCAACGTTGTGATAAGCGAGTAGTGTCTATCGAAAAAATACAATCCAAAATGGGGATTGTTTGTCCAGATTGCAAGAATGGAACAACATTTTTAATTAGAGACGTGAAAAGTGAGTTGCAACAAGAGCTACTTCAAAATAATTTATTTTCTACAGAACAGGAAATGCTATCTTATTTTCAAGAATTTTGTTCTCAATTTGCACTTGTAAATCATCAAGAAACATATCGCATGTATTGGTCATGGGATAAGAAACAAGTATGTAGAGAAGTTCATATTTCAAACGAGGGCACTATATATAAAGTAAGACTAAATGACGGAGGAAGATGTATTCCTACAAAATTCCCACTTCAAATTACTATTAAAGAAAATGTATTTCAAGTGTACCATCCATCCACAGAAATGCGAATGGATAGAATCCGTGCATTATTAGATACACAGAAAGCGAGTATCAAAGAGGAAGAAATTATAAAACAAATTCAATACTATGAGACTAAGAAGACTTTTTCAGAGAAAATTATTGTTAAACGAGCAGATAATTCTAAACGATATCAAGTATTATCTGGATATGCAGCCTATCAAGCGGCAAAGAAGCTAAAACTTAGACATATCTATGTAACGGTTGTTGTTGATGTGCGTAAGGAAGTTGTGCAGAATACCTAACACAAAAATAGGCTTATATAAATTAGTTATATAAGCCTATTTTTGTTTGTTGAGATTAATATATCTATAACTTTTTTCAAGGGCTACAAAAAACTAAGAAATTCTTTCAAAAAAGAGCGTTTTAAACGGAAATGGAGGATTAAATTGATAATTGGAAGTGTTAAGGATGAACAATTATACAAAGAGCTATTAAAAAATGAACCTGAAAAAACTTTACAATGGTTAGAATTAGAGTTACACAACATCGAAATAGACAAACATTAAAATACAATTATTTAGAATAAACATTGGATACTATTCACAAGAATGTATGATATATTCAATATTTTCGATGTTTTTAAAGTTTGCAACAGAACCTTTTAAGACCATTATAACACTCTTTTTGATAGGGAGGAGTTTGCTTTACATTAGGAGGCGGGAAAATGGGGTTTAATTGGATACAAATTATGTTTTGGCCTTTTATGATTGCGTCAATTATCTCTCCACTGATTGGAATATATTTTAAAAAATCATATTTTCTAATCATTTCTGCAGTACTAATGGTGCCTACATCATTATACTTAGCTGCTCTACCTAGATTTTTTATGTGGCCTTTAATCTTTCCATTACTTTACACATGTGTAGCAATAGCATTAAAAAAGCAAAAAATTTGGTTATCGATTCTATTTTCAATACCTGTTTATTTATTAATTTGTTGGCTTGGATACATAGTACTAAATCAAGAATCAATTAGTACTGAGACTATAATTCAAGAAAAACAAATAGAACCCTAAAAATAATTTCCGTTCTAGGAATCGACAAAAACCCACTTTAGGGCAACATATTATTAAGAAGTGGGTTTAATTAATATATAGGATTATCTTTAGCTTTTAGTGTTAACGGAGTAGAGATCGACTACACTAGGAGTGCTTTGATACACAGAATTAGCATACTCCTGCAGTTTTTTTAGAAAAAGTAAAACCTCTGTACCTTCCATTTTGGCATGAGCAAGATGAAAAATATTATCTTTCCCAATAATTAGCTCATTTGATGATAAATATAAAGGCAAAGTTCGGAATACATACCAGGGATAATAAAGGGAGATGAATGTTTCTCTAAAATAAATTCCATTTTCACAAATAATAATCCCTTCCGTTTTCTTTAAGGGAAACGTACATAAAAAAGCGGGTTCTGTTGCACAGATTTCTAAACTAAGATAACCTGTAGAAAAAGTGTGAGCAGGAGAATGATATATGGGGTATTTTAAAGGAAAACAGTTTAAAAAGGATATTATTTTGGTAGCCGTCGGCTACTATTTTCGTTTTTCTTTAAGCTATCGCGATGTATCTGAAATCTTGAAAGAGCGTGGTATTTCGGTTCACCCAACAACCATCATGCGCTGGGTTCATGAATATGGAAACCTTATCTATCAAATTTGGAAGAAGAAAAATAAAAACGTTCCGCTATCTTGGAAACTAGATGAAACCTATATAAAAGTCAAAGGAAAATGGTGTTATTTATATCGTGCAATTGATAAAGACGGGCACACATTGGATATTCAACTTCTTAAAAAACGGGATTATCAGGCTGCCTATGCCTTTATGAAAAAATTGGTCAAAACGTTTGGAGAACCAACGGTTCTCACTACAGACAAAGCGCCAGCATTACTTTGCGCATTTAACAAATTAAGAAGACAAGGATTGTATCAAACTACAATCCATTGTACAATCAAACATTTAAACAATCTTATTGAACAGGATTATAGGCATGTAAAGAGACGTTTTGCCAAATCCGCAGGATTTCAAAATCTTCGCCATGCTTCACGTACAATAAAAGGTATTGAGACCGTTCATGCCCTATATAAACAAAGGCGAAGTCTTCAAAGAGACTCCGCCTTTTCAACGTACAATGAACTTCGACAATTACTAGCTACTTCCTAAAAATTGTTCCTCATTTACCAACCTGTTTATGCTTTTTTTAAACTTTGCAACAGAACCATGATTTCTATGGCTCAGTACAACGTTGTTATTTTTGCTTAGAAATTTTATCAAATTCTTCATCAATACGCTTATTAACAGCTTTAAAATACCTTCCAATAATACCGCCTATATATGCAAAGGCAAAACATACTGTAATAATAATAAAGAGAGAAATATTTCTAGTGATTAAGCAATATATCGAACCAATCAGATATAAACCCAAAAAAATTTTAGGGAAATGTACTTGATGTAGAAAATACTGTAAACCTCCAATTAATAATAAAAGAATCAAACCAAAGAGTGTTACTTGAATAATAAGCAAAACTTGAATATCCATTACCGCTTCGCTCCTTCTATCTAGTTAATTCAAAGGTAGATATTTTTAAATCTTTTTCTTTTGGTAAAGTAACACTCTGTTCTAATTTACCATTATTGATATTGTACTTTTGAATTATCCCTTCACTCTTATTTTCCCCATCGTATAAAGATAAAATATGTAAGGAATTTTTGTTAATTAAAGCTTTCATATTTATAATTGGATTTTTATTTTTTTGTTCTAATTTAAAATGATTGGTAATTTCTTCTCCAGATATAACGACAACTTCTCCACTATAATACAATATAAAGACTTTACCATTATCTTCAAGTACTTGAAATACTTTTGATTTTGTAGGAAGTTCTAATTCTTTTATGGAATCCTCAAAAATGGTAAACATTTTTCCTTTATCAGAAACTAAATATATCTTATCACCAGATACAGCCATACTCTTATGACCGACTTGTGGTTTATTTCCTAAGTTAAATGCTTTAACCGCTTCTCCATTTGAATCTATTTTTAATACTTGTTCCTGCTCAATTGATGGATCGAAGGTTAGTACATAATAAAAATCTTTGTAACTTATACCAGTGGTAAAAAAGCCTTTCTCATACTTAAATTCTTTTTGGTTCTCTCCTTCAACATTGACTAAACCACTTTTGTAATAAGGTTTATTGTCTTTAACAAATTGACCACCATTCGTTATAAAATGTATTCCGTTTGGGTTAGCAAATGAATTAGTAATTCCCCAACTAGAAGGAATGCTATGCTTTTGAACACTCTTGTTATCAAAGGTATAGTAGTTACCACTATATCTGGACGAGAAATATAATATATTGTTTTGAAATATTAGGTTTTCTAAACCAATATCTTTAACAGGAAATTCTTCTATAGCCTTACCTGATTGGTCATATGTTATTAACTTACTTGTTGGATTAGTAAAAGATGTATAAACCACCGTGTATGTATTATTCTCTTCATGTATCTTTACTTCCTGCTTATTTACTTTTTGTGTATTGAAGGGAATAGCTTTTCTAAAACCAAAAAAGATTACTAAGGATATTGCAGCTATGATTATTAAACTTGTAAGTATTTTTATTTTCATCTATCGGTTCTGGTGCAAAAATATTAGTTAGAAACATAGAGTAGCAATTTTCTCTTGATTTCTATCTTATGAAGCTATGCCAAACAATTTATGAATAAATTCTTTCTGTTTTTGGACAGACTTGCCCGGTAAAACAAGTTGCCCCTTTTTCATCATATGCATGGCTTCAACACCACTCAATATAGAGATTGCTGTTTTAAATGACTTTAATCCTAACATAGAACGAACTCGTTTTTTAATAAACCGGTGGTCTTGTTCCACTATATTATTGAGATATTTAACTTGCCTTAGTTGTATGCCTTCAGGCATATGTTTCTCTTCTTTCAACTCTTGAATCGCTACAGGATAGGCAAGGTTCTTATCTACAGTTATCACGCGAGGTTTAGAAACATACGAAAAAGCCAAGGCTTTCTTGAAAAAGCGCTTGGCTGCTTGCTTATCTCTTGATTTACTTAGATAAAAATCAATGGTATTCCCCTCTGAATCAACTGCACGATATAAGTACATCCATTGACCTTTTACTTTAATATAAGTTTCATCGACTCTCCACGAATCATTTGTTAATTTAAGATGACATCGTACTCTTCCGTCTAATTCAGGTCCATATTGATGCACCCAACGCATAATGGTGGTGTGAGCAATAAACAAACCTCGTTCCTCCATCATTTCCACCAAATCACGGAAACTTAGGTTGTACCGTAGGTACCATCTTACCGTTAACAAGATTATATCAGGTTGATAGTGCTTCCATTTGAACAAATTTTCCTTTTTCATACCGATCACACACCTTTTTTAGAGTAATAGTATCAGTATGTCCAAGTTTAGGAGATTACTTGCAAGAGCTTTAGAGTTTTTGCACCAGAACCATAAATTTTTAATGAATTAAGCTAATTCCCCTATTTCGGGGATTTAGGAAAAAACACCCTAGCTTGATGGGCACACGAGACTATGCCCCAAAAACATGTATCCCAGTTGAACCCCATTATGATGCTTTGGAGGCGTTAATTTTTGCACCAGAACCAAATCAACTATATTACCTTTGGAATCTATCGCACGATAGAGATACATTCATTGCGATTTTACCTTGATATACGTTTCATCGACTCACCAAGAATCATTAACTTCCTTTAATTGACGACGTATCCGCTTGTCCAATTCAGAACTATACTGATGTATCCAACGTATAATGGTTGTATGAGGGATAGATCGTCTCTGCCTTCCCATCATTTCTACGAAGTCACAAAAACTTAAATTGTACCGAAATTACCATCACTTTGACTCAGCTATCGCTGACCGAATGGCATTACTGAATTTTTCCATCTTGGAATTATCATTTGTAAGCTCGTCGCGCAAAGCAGTGGTAAGCTCCAGTTGCACGCCTTTTAGGTTTTTACCCTTATTTACGATATTCTCCGGGTCGGTCCCTCTGAGATTGTCAGGTGTAGTCCCAATGCCGAAACCTGCGTCGGACAATTTACTCAAAATATTCTTCTTTAATTCCTCATCAAGTCCACCCATGTAAACTAGTTTTTCTGTTCCTTTCGCACCATGGATAGAAATAACTTTGTTTTTTTGTGCTGTCATTCCCAGAGCTATTGGGTCGTCATAATGGGTAGAAGTTAGATGCAAATCATTTCGCTCATCGTTATTTAAATCTTCATATTTTTTAGCATTAAATATGTAGTAACTGTAATCACTTAGGGCAATTTTTTTTGCAATTTGGTCCGTTCCAGATTCAATCCTTCCACCGTGGATTGCTAAAATGATTGCATCAGCACTTGGTATATCTTGGGTTTCGATGGTATAATCTATACCTATTTGGTAATGCGTCGACAATTCTGCAAAGTTATTGTATACATCCGATGCGGCTGAAGCTGTAGACACAGCGAATGCTGAAGCAGTGAACAAAGATGTCAGAGCTAACATAGTTTTTTTCATTTCAATTCTCCTTTTTATTTGAACTCTTACTTGTATGATCCTGAATTCGGAAAATGAATACGTAGTCATCTCAAGCAAACAAATGACTCCTGGAGAGTCAATGAAACGTATATCAAGGTAAAATCGCAATGAATGTATCTCTATCGTGCGGTAGATTTCGAAGAACAAACCATTGATTTTTATCTGTTGTGCAATTGCTTGTTTTTTTAACCATAAATTCACTTATTTCTCATATACGGATTAATACACACAAAAGGTAATCATAACCTATTTACACATAATTTACCACATCTATCCACCTATCATTGTAACATAACTTCAATCATATGGTATTATCTGAACATAGATTTATGGACAGAGTTTTCGGACGTATGGTTCTGGTGCAAAAACTTCAGGGAAATTGCAAATAATCTCTAAATCTTGGACATACTGATACTATTACTCTAAAAAAGGTGTGTGATCGGTATGAAAAAGGAAAATTTGTTCAAATGGAAGCACTATCAACCTGATATTATCTTATTAACGGTAAGATGGTACCTACGGTACAATCTAAGTTTTCGTGATTTGGTGGAAATGATGGAGGAACGAGGTTTGTCTATTGCTCACACCACTATTATGCGCTGGGTGCATCAATATGGACCTGAATTAGATGAAAGAGTACGACGTCATCTTAAGACAACAAATGATTCCTGGAGAGTCGATGAAACGTATGTGAAAGTAAAAGGGCAATGGATGTATTTATATCGCGCAGTCGATTCAGACGGAAATACCATTGATTTTTATCTAAGTGAATCTAGAGATAAACAAGCAGCCAAGCGCTTTTTCAAGAAAGCCTTGGCTGCTTCTCATATTTGTAAACCTCGCGTGATAACAGTAGATAAGAACCCTGCCTATCCTGTAGCAATTCAAGAATTAAAAGAAGAGAAACGTATGCCTAAAGGCATACAACTAAGGCAAGTTAAATATCTCAATAATATAGTGGAACAAGATCACCGTTTCATTAAGAAACGTGTACGTTCTATGTTAGGATTCAAGTCATATGAAACAGCTACTTCTATATTGAGTGGCGTTGAAACCATGCATATGATGAAAAAAGGACAACTTCACTTACAGGTGAAGTCTGCCCAAAATGAAGTTAGATTCATACATGAATTATTTGGAATTGCATCATAATCTACCATTGAACAGTCTATGCAGGTTTCTATGCCTCTCTCAAATGATTTTTGCACCAGAACCAAAATGGTTATCTCAGGAGGCAATATCCTATCAATCAAAAGAAAAATACAAAGTATCTACGATTAGTAGGAAACTTGGTATAATCCGTTCTTATTTGAAATGGCTATATGAAATTCAATATATCCAGGAACCTCTTCATGTAGAGATTCTAAGTACGACCATTAATAAACAACATAAACCAAATCGCGAGTTATCATATGAGGAAGTGAAGCAGTTGCTGTATTACTATAAGGATAATGAAATCAATTACGCTTTATTATCCGTTTTAGCTACCACTGGATTACGTGTTGCAGAAGTCGCTCATGCCAAATGGGAAGATCTTGAGTATGACGCTATACGCGGACGTTACTATTTAACAGTTGATACAAAGGGGGATAATGAACGAATTGTTTCTATTAATAAGGAGATTTTTAATCGTATTGTTGCATTTCGAATTCGGAGAAGGTTACCTGTAGACATTGAGAATAAAAATGGTGGGACGATATTTCAAACCAAGAACCATACTGCTTATAGAGAGAATTACTTGTCACAATATATTTCTAAAATCATTAAGGATACTAAGTTACCCTTTACAGAGAATATACGAATTACGCCCCACTTCTTTAGACATTTTTATGTACAGTACTTGTATGATTACAAAGGATTACCACCTCATGTCATCGCAGCTGCAGTAGGTCATAAAAATGATCGGACTACGAAAGAAAATTATCTGAAACAGAGATTGACGAAAGATAATGATGCTGGGAATCTAATTATGGAAGATGAATTTTAATAACGATTTTATTAGGTATTAAATTACTTCAATACTATCGTTTTTAGTTATATAATTTTTATATAATTAAAAACAATTTATAGTCTATTTGTTTTGGTTTATTCTTATAAGATAAGGATTCATTAGTTCTTCGCCAAGATTCCCTAAAAATTGTCGTATCTATAGGGAAGCGTGTAGAGCCTTGCTAAGGTTCTGTTGCGAAGTTTTGTTAAGGTTAAGTGGTGCTAACAAAAAGTTGTACATTTTATGTGATTGTTAGTAGCTCCTGTAATTCATTGTATGTCGAAAAACCGAAGTCTGAGCCAAGACTTTGGTTTCGTTTATATAAAGCATGAATGGTTTCGATGCCTTTCAAGGTACGGGAAGCGTGGCGAAGATTTTGAAATCCTGCGGATTTGGAAAATATAATAGCATGCAAAAGAGACAACTTTAGGCTATGCCTAACCGAAATTCATCTTCCACTTTCACTGGTGCACCTTCACGTTTAAAAGTGGAAGACTACTTTCGGATAGAAGTTAAGACGTTATAATAGCAGCACATCTTTAATTTATAATCAATACTACAGAATCTAATCAAAAAAATACAAGATTTTACAAAAAAAATTAAGTATTAGTAAGGTCCTGGTACAAAGACTGCATTTATTTGAAAGAGGTATATAGATTGGTTGTGTTGCAAAGTTTTCTAAACTGAGATAACCTGTAGAAAAAGTGTGAGCAGGAGAATGATATATGGGGTATTTTAAAGGAAAACAGTTTAAAAAGGATATTATTTTGCTAGCCGTCGGCTACTATTGTCGTTTTTCTTTAAGTTATCGTGATGTATCTGAAATCTTGAAAGAGCGTGGTGTTTCGGTTCACCCAACAACCATCATGCGCTGGGTTCATGAATATGGAAATCTTATCTATCAAATTTGGAAAGTGAAAAATAAATCTGCACGCTTATCTTGGTATTTGGATGAGACGTATATTAAAGTTAAGGGAGAATGGTGTTATCTCTATCGTGCAATTAATAAAGATGGACACACATTGGATATTCAACTTCGTAAAAACGGGATCGTCAGGCTGCCTATGCCTTCATGAAAAGACTAGTAAAACATTTTGGAGAACCTACGGTTCTCACTACAGACAAAGCACTGACATTACTTTGCGCATTTAACAAATTAAGAAAACAAGGATTTTATCAAACTACAATCCATTGTACAATCAAACATTTGAATAATCTCATAGAACAGGATCATAGGCATGTAAAGAGACGTTTTGCCAAATCCGCAGGATTTCAAAATCTTCGTCATGCTTCACGTACGATAAAAGGTATCGAGACTATTCATGCCCTATATAAACAAAGGCGAAGT
>NZ_JAHCDO010000050.1:0-15328 GCF_050768835.1 Bacillus pfraonensis
GTCCATCCATAAGTGACAGCCGAAGCCGCCTTTCAATTTTGCGCCATGAGGCGCAAAATATTATCCGGTATTAGCCCCGGTTTCCCGGAGTTATCCCAGTCTTATGGGCAGGTTACCCACGTGTTACTCACCCGTCCGCCGCTAACTTCATAAGAGCAAGCTCTTAATCGGTTCGCTCGACTTGCATGTATTAGGCACGCCGCCAGCGTTCATCCTGAGCCAGGATCAAACTCTCCAATAAAGTTTGTCTAGCATCTAAAATAAAAATTGACGTTTCACGTTGTTTGTTTCGTTTAGTTTTCAAAGTTCAACATCGCGTTTCAGCGACTTTTATAATATAGCATTTCTTAATCAGTTCGTCAACTTATTTTTTCTTTCGTTGTTGACGACGCTTATTAATTTACCACATTAATAATCAATAAGTCAACACTATTCTTCATCTTTTTAAAATAAATGCCAAAATGATTTTCATCCTGGCATTATATACAACTTAATGATAACCAAAGCACAAATACCCGGTATTCCCAAAATACTAGAAACAGAAGCCGTACCAAGGTTAATCGGAATATGAAAACCAAAATACGTTCCAACCACATTAACCGCAAACAATAGTACTACACCTATTATTACTTTAACAAACATCTTACCTATAAATTGCAATGGTTTCATTGAAGCTCCAAAGATCAGCAAAACAAATACAAAAGTAAGGATCCCACCAATAACGAATGTAGAATTCATGCTCCCCCTCCTTATATAACTTATACACTCTATATGTATGGGACAAGGGAACAAAAAATACCGTTCAATTACATAAAGTACAACTTTAATCAGTAGGGGTTTTCTTCACCCCCACTGATTATCAGCCCTCACTAATCAAGCTTTTACAGAATAAAAAAACCCTAGTTTCAAAACCAGGGTCTTTTACCATTGTTCCATTTTTACTGGGCGTCTTTTTGCTTCTTTTAGTAAGAAAAAATATTTTGCTTCTGCTAATTTCAAAGAACACAGTACATCCTGAGATGGTTCAACACTTTGTTCTACCATTCTTTTTTGACGCAACCACTCATTCTTCACTTTTTCCAATACAGCAATTAGCTTATCATCATATTCTTTTCGCAACTTTCCCTTTTTTTGAAAAAACATTTTGATTTCTCCTCTTATACTTCTCTACGGCCTTCTAGAGCCTTCGATAATGTTACTTCATCCGCATATTCTAAATCCCCACCAACGGGAAGACCATGCGCAATACGAGTTACTTTAATACCTGTCGGTTTTAAGAGGCGGGAAATATACATCGCTGTAGCTTCCCCTTCAATATTTGGGTTCGTCGCTAAAATAACTTCTTGTACAGTTTCATCTTGTAGTCTTTTTAATAATTGTGGAATATTAATATCCTCTGGGCCGATTCCTTCCATTGGTGAGATTGCACCACGAAGCACATGATAGACACCCTGATATTCTTTCATTTTTTCCATCGCGATTACATCTTTCGCTTCTTGTACAACACAAACAACTGATTGGTCGCGATGTGAATCATCGCAAATATAACAAGGATCCCGATCTGTAATATGTCCACAAACAGAGCAGTATGTTAAATTTCGCTTTGCATTTACGAGTGATTTAGCAAAGTCTAGTACGTCATCTTCTTTCATATCTAGTACAAAGAACGCCAATCGAACAGCCGTTTTCGGACCAATCCCTGGCAACTTCATAAAGCTATCTATAAGCTTTGAAATCGGTTCTGGATAATGCATGTGTCAATATCCTCCTACTAGAACATTCCACCTGGTAAGTTTAAACCTTTTGTGAATTGTCCCATTGTAGAGTTTGAAAGTTCCTCAGCTTGCTTAAGCGCATCATTTGTTGCAGCTAACACAAGGTCTTGTAACATTTCAATATCTTCTGGATCTACAACTTCTTCTTTAATTTTCACATCAAGAATTTGCTTGTGACCATTTGCGATAACGGTAACCATTCCGCCACCAGCTGTACCTTCAACTGTTTTTTCACCAAGTTCCTCTTGTGCTTTCGCCATTTGTTTTTGCATTTTTTGCATTTGTTTCATCATGTTATTCATATTTCCCATTCCGCCACGCATCATAATAAATTCCTCCTAATTGTTGTTATTCTTTTATTTCAATAAGTTGTTGCCCTACTAATTTTACCGCCTCTTCTACAAGGGGATCTACTTTTTGTTCTGCAGCTTCTTCTGAATTTCCACCTTCACGTTGTAAAAATTCTTCGCGTATTTTCCCCCACTCACTCTTCGGAATTGCAATCATATTCAACCTTTTGCTGAGCAATTCAAAAAGAACTTGTTCTACGGTATCCATCGCGTCACGATTTTCACTTGCCATTTTGCAATGTATCTCATATTGGAAAGCCAAAACATAAGAATCTGCAGAAGCTGCAACTGGTTCACTATTCTCTAATAATACAGCAAAAGCCACTTTATTATAGGATTTAAGTCTCCCTAATAGCTCACCCCATACGCCTTTTAGCTGTTCTAAATCTTGGCGTTTTGCCTGCTTTAATACTTCATGTACGCGTCCAACAGGGATTTTCATGCTCCCTGTCCGCACAGGTTTTGGTGCAGTACGCGTCTCTCTTACTTCTTGCCCTACACTAGCTGGCACACCATTTTTCTTCACTTGTTCTAATTCTTTTTCTAATTGTTGCATTCTGTTCATAATTGCTTGCAGACGGTCTGTTCCATTTGCCTGCATCATAAATTGCTGACAAAGTTGCACCATTACAACCTCTAGGAAAATTCGCGGATGATTTGTCCACTTCATTTCCTGTTGCCCCTTGCTGAGCGTATGAATAATTTCATAAATGATCTCAGGTTGCATCGTTTCACTTAGCATACGGAACTGCTCATCTACAACCACTCGTTCTAACATATGTTCTAGCTGTGGTGAAGTTTGATATAAAAGCATATCACGATAATAGTAAATGAAATCTTCCATAAAACGAACTGGGTCTTTTCCTTTACTCATCATATCATCAATAATACGCAACGCTCTTGATACATCATTCTCCTGTATACATTCTACAAGATTACCTAAATATTGCTGAGAAACAGAACCTGTTACCGCTAAAACGTCCTCAGTCGTAACAATTTCATCACTATAAGAAATAGCTTGGTCGATCAGACTGAGCGCATCACGCATACCACCTTCAGCAGCACGAGCAACAATTTGCAATGCTTCATCTTCTACCTTTGTACCTTCATTTGTAACAACTGTTGCTAATCTCTCTACAATATCATGTACTGATATTTTTCGAAATTCAAAGCGTTGACAGCGAGAAATGATTGTAGGTGGAATTTTATGTGGCTCTGTTGTTGCCAAAATAAAGATAACATGTTGTGGTGGCTCTTCTAACGTCTTTAAAAGCGCATTAAAAGCTCCCATCGAAAGCATGTGAACCTCATCAATAATGTATACTTTATATCTGACTGCACTTGGGGCATACTTTACTTTATCTCTTATATCTCGAATTTCATCTACACCGTTATTTGAAGCCGCATCAATTTCTAACACATCCGAAATAGACCCTTGTGTAATGCCTAAACACGAAGGGCATTCGTTACAAGGTTCAGCTACTGGAGCATGCTCACAGTTAATTGCCTTTGCAAATACTTTTGCAATTGTAGTTTTACCGGTTCCTCTCGGTCCGGAAAATAAATAAGCATGCGAAGCTTTTTCTTGAAGAAGGGCATTTTGCAACGTTTTTGTTACGTGCTTTTGACCGACTACATCTTCAAACTTTTGCGGTCTCCATGTTCGGTATAACGCTTGGTATGACACGAAAATACGGCCTCCCTCAAAGGTTATTATCTTGTATATTATAACCCATTCTGTTTATAGATTCCAAAAGTTATTTTCCATACAAAAAACTCACCTTATATATAAGGTGAGTTTTGTATACATATATAACTGCCGTGCACCTTCTGTCGATTACGTACCATAAGCGTTACTTAAGCAGTTAGCTCGGTTCAGGCACTCCTGCGGCACACGAGAAGACCCGCTTATTGCTGCTTCCTTCCGGACCTGACAAGGTTCACGGGGTCCCGTTGCGCAGGACCCAAACGTCAACACCACTTACTTAAGGCAGGCCTTACAGCAACATAACCTCGAGAAGGGATTCGGCCTCGCTAGAGCGGATTGCGAGTACAGGGCACCGCTACCTCCCCGCTTAGCACGGCAAAGTTAAAACCAATATTCGGTTGCCTTAACCAAGGCATTATCAGTATAACTTGTTTCTTCATAAATTGCAAATATGTTAGGTACCAGTATTTTTATCCAATTTTCCCTTCTTTTCTTTCCTTCTTTTACGAAGTTCCTTAAAGAAGTTCGTTAACAGTGCTCCACATTCTTCTTCCATTACACCAGGTACTACCTCACATTGGTGATTAAAGCGCTCATCTGTTAAAAGATTCATTAAAGTACCTGCACATCCACCTTTCGGATCACTCGCACCATATACGACACGTTTTACACGCGATAAAACAATTCCCCCTGCACACATTGGACAGGGTTCTAATGTAACATATAACGTCGCATTTTCTAAACGCCACGTACCTAACTTTTTACACGCTTCATCTATAGCTAATAACTCTGCATGAGCAATGGATCGTTGCTCTGTCTCCCTTAAATTATGAGCAACACTGATTACTTCTCCATCTAATACAATAACAGCCCCAATCGGAACTTCTTGGATTTCTTCAGCTTTTTTCGCTTCTTCCATTGCAAGCTGCATAAAATAAATATCTTGTTCCATAATACAGTCCTCTCATTACAAATAAAGTATTATAACCGGCTACTACCATTGGACATATAATTCCCTACTACGCAGAACAAAAAAGAACCTTCACTCATTTTATCCTTTTGTTTCCACTTAGCATAAGGTAGTAAGAGAATCTGGCTGCTTCTACGCATGTTTAGATCCCCTCTCCCGCCCCCAAAAGCCTTATGTCGTTTTTTCAATTTATATTCATATACATACTATTCATTTATACTTCTCCTTACAGGTGCAGGATAACTTTCACACATTCAATCCAATCTAAAGAAAAAGAAAGGGTGATTACATATGAAAAATACCGCATTGCTCATTATTGACATGATTAACGACTTCCAATTCTCCCACGGACCAATCCTTGCGCAAAAATGCCAAATGATGATAGAACCTATTTTACACTTAAAACGAACAATGAAAATGAATGGTTATCCTGTTATTTATATTAACGATCATTATCAACTATGGAGAGCTGATATCGATCAACTTATTAGTAATTGTACAAATGATTATAGCAAAAATATTATACAAGCAATTGCTCCTAGTTCAGATGATTATGTTTTTATTAAACCACATTATTCAGCATTTTATGAAACTCCATTAAATTCTTTATTAGGACATTTAAAAGTTGAAAAACTTATCATAACAGGGATTGCGGGAAACATATGTGTCCTCTTTACAGCTAATGATGCTCATATGAGAAACTACACACTATATGTCCCTCAAGATTGTACTGCTTCTAACTCTGACCAAGATAATAAACACGCTTTAAAAATTATGGAAACAACATTGAAAGCGAACATTACACCCTCCCTTCAATTAAAATGGGAATAGTATGCGTCGATTTTCCAACTTTTTATGACAAATTAGTCCGCTCGCTTCCCTCTTATGCTACAATTATTCTGTTTTGTGCTTTTTATTTACAGGAAATTATGAATTGAAAGGAGGAAACAGCGTGACCGGAGTACCATTTATTACGGTTGAAGGACCAATCGGTGTTGGAAAAACTTCACTAGCGAAGGAAATTTCAACTCACATGCAACTCCACTTATTAAAAGAAATTGTTGATGAAAATCCTTTCTTAGGTAAGTTTTATGAAAACATTGAAGAATGGAGTTTTCAAACAGAAATGTTCTTTCTTTGTAATCGCTATAAGCAATTGGAAGACATTAATATAAAATACTTAAATCAGCGTAAGCCAGTGGTAGCAGATTACCATATATTTAAAAATTTAATTTTTGCATCTCGTACGTTAAAAGATGCTCAATATGAAAAATACATGCAAATTTATCGTATCCTTACGCAAGATATGCCCGTGCCAAATGTCATTGTATATTTAACAGCAAGTTTAGAAACATTACAAAAACGAATTGCAATGCGCGGACGTGAATTTGAGAAAAACATGGATCCAAATTACTTACTACAACTTACCAAAGATTACGAAACAGCAATGGCTGCCTTTAAAAAGGACCATCCAGATATTCCGGTGTTAAAATTCAATGGAGATAACATGGATTTTGTGAAGAATAGTGACGACTTAAATATAATTTTATCCACTCTCCAAAATACACTCTCGAAGGGAACGAAATAGCAATGAATTTAAGGCAAAAGTATGATATTCCAAATGATGCAGTCATTACCATTGCTGGTACAGTTGGCGTTGGTAAATCAACTATGACAACTGCACTTGCCAATGCGTTAGGTTACCGTACATCATTTGAAAAAGTGGATTCAAATCCATATTTAGATAAGTTCTATGCTGATTTCACGCGCTGGAGCTTTCACTTACAAGTTTATTTTTTAGCAGAAAGATTTAAAGAACAAAAACGAATTTTTGAATATGGTGGTGGATTTGTACAGGATCGCTCTATCTATGAAGATACTGGCATTTTTGCAAAAATGCATCATGAAAAAGGAACAATGACAGAAACGGATTATGAAACATACAAAGGGCTGTTCGATGCAATGGTTATGACGCCGTACTTCCCTCATCCAGATTTATTAATCTACTTAGAAGGTTCTTTTGATGATATTGTCAGTCGTATTCAAGAACGTGGTCGCCCAATGGAACAACAAACACCAATTGAATATTGGCAAGAAATGCACGGACGTTATGAAAATTGGATTAATAATTTTAATTCATGTCCTGTCCTACGCTTAAATATTAATGAATACGATATTTTAAAAGATGAAAACTCGATCGAACCAATCATTAAGAAAATTGGACATTTTTTAAAGCAAACACGTAAACTTGTAAAATAAAAACCCGTGCATATGCACGGGTTTTCCTATTCACTCATTTTTTCTTTTTTGTTGGAGCAATAATTTCGCTCTCTGGTTTTCCAGCATTAATACGCTGACGAACTGTACTTGTACTAATATCATATGCCTCAGCAATTTCTTTAACAGTCATTTCTTTCCCATTAATAATTGCTGTTAATACTTTACCAGTACGTTTTGGAGCTGCTTCTTTTTTCACAGCCTGTTTCTCGGCTTTTTTTGGTGCCTCTACTTTTTTTGCTTCTTGTTTCACATTACAAGTACAACCACAAAGTTTACGGAATGTATCATCGCTTATAATACGTGATACGTTTGCACCACTATTTAAAATTCTATTGTTCTTACAGACTGGACATTGTACGTAGTATAGGGTTTTTCCATCTAAAGGAAATGTTTGTATAATAAGATCCATGTTGACTCCTTTCATATCTATGAAGATAATCATCGGAATATGAGTGTTTTATAAGATAGCTCGCTATCTTACATCATACTTTCTGATTGGTTTTAAAATAAAAACTCGTTACGTGTTGGTAACGAGTTCTCCAATCTCCACTTATATGCGCTGTTGTCAATTATATCTGGAGGAGGTAGAGGGATTCGAACCCCCGCGCGACTCTCGCCGCCTGTCGGTTTTCAAGACCGATCCCTTCAGCCAGACTTGGGTATACCTCCATATTGACATCAAATATAATATCAAAAGAAAAACAGTTAGTCAAGTCCACTCATAATAAATTATAGGAAAAGAAAAAACTCTTCCTTTTCCTAAATTTACTTTATTGACAACACTCATACCGATGAAAATTTTAATTTATTTAATAACTGTTTTTCCTCCCATATAAGGGCGAAGAACTTCTGGAATTATAATTGTACCATCTTCTTGTTGGTAATTTTCTAGAATAGCTGCAATCGTACGTCCAATTGCAAGTCCAGATCCATTTATTGTATGAACATGTTCTGGTTTTGCATTTGGCTCACGACGGAAACGAATATTTGCACGTCTTGCTTGGAATGCTTCGAAATTACTACAAGAAGAAATCTCACGATATGTTCCATAACTTGGAATCCATACTTCGATATCGTATTTCTTCGCTGCTGTAAATCCTAAATCTCCAGTACACATACTCATAACGCGATATGGTAGACCTAATAATTGTAACACGCGTTCTGCATCATTTGTTAACTTTTCTAATTCTTCATAAGAATCTTCTGGTTTTACAAATTTCACAAGTTCCACTTTGTTAAATTGATGCTGACGAATTAAACCACGTGTATCGCGTCCAGCTGATCCTGCTTCAGAACGGAAGCATGCACTAAATGCTGCATAACGAATTGGCAATTGATCTACACTTAAAATTTCATCACGATGCATATTTGTTACAGGCACCTCAGCTGTAGGAATCAAGAAGTAGTCTTCACTTTCAATACGGAACGCATCTTCTTCAAATTTTGGAAGCTGTCCTGTCCCCGTCATACTTGCACGGTTTACCATATATGGAGGTAACACTTCTTCATATCCATGTTCTTCTGTATGAAGATCAAGCATAAAGCTAACTAAAGCACGTTCTAATTTTGCACCTGCCCCTTTAGAAAATACAAAACGGCTTCCCGTTACTTTAGCAGCACGTTCAAAGTCTAAAATTCCTAAATCAGTTGCAAGATCCCAGTGAGGTTTTGGTTCAAAATTAAATTCTTTTACCTCTCCCCAAGTACGAGCCACTACATTATCATCTTCTGTGTCACCAATTGGTGCAGATTCATGAGGGATATTCGGAATAGAAAGCATTAATCTTTCTAGGTCTGCTTCAACTGAGCGAAGTTCATCATCAAGATTTTTCACCTTTTCTCCTACTTCACGCATCTCTAAAATTAAAGATTCTGCATCTTTCTTTTCACGTTTTAATACAGAAATCTGCTGAGATACTTCATTACGCTTGCTTTTTAACTCTTCTGTTTGAACAAGTAATTCTCTTCTTCTTATATCCAATTCTTCAAAACGACCAAAGTCAGTTAAGTCTTCGCCTCTATGCTGTAATTTTGCTTTTACTTCTTCAAAATTCGCACGTAAAAATTTAATATCAAGCATTTTATATTCCTCCTTTTACTTTATAAAATACAAAAAACTCCCGTCCCTATAAAAAGGGACGGGAGTTAACCCGCGTTGCCACCCTAGTTGAAAGCAATATTGCTTTCCTCTCAAGTAGAATTAACGACTCTTCACCGGAAATGCTTACTAATCATAAAGATATTCCACATTTCATTCCAGGATGGATTCACAAACTGTTTCTATCGGTTTCCACCAGCCACCGACTCTCTATAAAAAACACGATTTGTTACTACTTCCTATCAACACGTTTATTTTATAAAATTGTTACCATCAATTTACTATAATCTTAAACAAGTTGCAAGTTACTTATACAACTTTTTTCATTTTTGCCTCTTTTACCATTTGCACAAAATATGCTGTAACACGATGATCATCCGTTAACTCCGGGTGGAAAGAAGCTGCTAAAAATGGTCCTTGTCTTACTGCTACCATTCGATCGTTGTGCATAGAAAGAATTTCTACGTTATCCCCTACACTAACAACGTATGGAGCACGAATAAATACGCCAATGAATTCTTCTCCTACACCTTTTATCGAAAGAGCAGCTTCAAAGCTATCCTTTTGGCGTCCAAACGCATTACGTTCAACTGTAATATCCATAGCGCCAATATGGGATTCTTCATAACCAATAAGGTTGTTTGCAAGTAAAATCATACCTGCACATGTACCAAACATCGGTTTACCAGATTTCGCAAATTCGCGAAGTGATTCCATAAAATCGTACTTATCAATAAGACGGCGCATTGTTGTACTTTCACCGCCTGGTAAAATAAGACCATCAATTTCTTCAAGTTGTTCTACACGTTTTACAATGACAGCTTCTGCACCACTTGCTTCAACTGACTTTACATGCTCACGAACAGCTCCTTGAAGACCTAATACACCGACTTTAACCATTTCAAAATCTCCTTTAATTACCAACCGCGTTCTTGCATGCGTTGTTCTGGTAATAATGTTGAAATTTCGACACCCTTCATTGCAGTACCTAATCCTTTAGAAAGGCTTGCAATTAACTCATAATCTTCATAATGTGTCGTTGCTTCAACAATTGCACGTGCAAATTTCTCTGGGTTTTCTGATTTGAAGATACCAGATCCTACGAACACACCATCTGCACCAAGTTGCATCATTAATGCAGCATCTGCTGGTGTTGCTACACCACCCGCTGCAAAGTTTACAACCGGCAAACGACCAAGACGTTTGATTTCAAGTAACACTTCATAAGGAGCACCCGTATTTTTTGCATATGTCATTAATTCGTCCTCACGTAGGCTCGCAACTTGACGAATTTCTGCGTTTACTTGACGCATATGACGTACCGCTTCTACAATGTTTCCTGTTCCAGGCTCTCCTTTTGTACGAAGCATAGATGCACCTTCTGCAATACGACGTGCTGCTTCTCCGATATCACGGCATCCACATACAAATGGAACAGTGTAATCACGTTTATTTAAATGGTATACTTCATCAGCTGGAGTTAATACTTCACTCTCATCAATGTAGTCTACTCCTAATGATTCTAGTACACGTGCTTCCACAAGGTGACCAATACGGCATTTTGCCATAACTGGAATTGATACAGCACCCATAACCTCTTCAACGATTGTTGGATCTGCCATACGCGCAACGCCACCTGCTGCACGAATATCTGCAGGAACACGCTCTAGTGCCATAACAGCAACTGCGCCTGCTTCTTCTGCAATTTTTGCTTGCTCAGCGTTAACTACGTCCATAATAACGCCGCCTTTTTGCATTTCTGCCATTCCACGTTTTACACGTTCTGTCCCTGTTACATTTGTCATGTACAAAAACCCCCCTAGGTGAATTGCTTTTCCCCATTAACGGCGAAAATTGAGAATACTCTTACATTCTACCACTAACTATTAGAGGCTTGTCCACTACTTTTTCATAAAGTCGGTATGAAAAATAGGAATAAAAAAAAGCTCCTACAATGAGGAGCTCTTAAAACCAACCTTTTACTGTATCAACAGCACTATTCCAAATACCGCTAAAGAAAGAACCAACACCACGCATAGAGCGTACAAACCAGTTTGCTTTTTCTACTTCTGCTTTTGTAACAAGGTCTACTTGCAATGATTTACCTGATAAAAATCCAGGGTCATTATTATCTTTAGGTGATACAACCATTTGACCGAGTGCTGTACCCTTTTTGATTGGTGCTTCTTTTTCTTTAGCTATATCTTTAAATTCCGTTTTATATACATCTTTACTTCCTTTTAACATTGGAAGTGTAACAGCTTGTTTCGTCTGAACGGTTACATCTTTATCTTTTGCATTTTCTACTCGTACAGTTTCATGTCCTTTTACTGCCGAACCCTTTGGATACACTTTTTTTACATCAAAATTTGTGAATCCGTAATCAAAAAGTTTCTTTGTTTCATCAAAGCGTGCCGTATGAGAACTTGTGTTAATAACTACAGAAATTAAACGCATACCATTTCTTTCAGCAGTACCTGTAAAACAATGGCCAGCTTCTGGAGTAGATCCTGTTTTCAAACCATCTACACCTTCATATTCCTTAATTAATCCTTTTAACATCCAGTTCCAGTTAGGCATTTCAATTTTCTCTTTGTTTTCACGAAATATTTTTTTTGAAATTTTCGCTGTATCTAACACCTTCGGAAAATCTTGAATAAGATGTTGTGCTAAAATAGCAACATCCTTCGCAGACATTTTATTTTCTTCATCCGGTGTTGTACCTTCAGGATGTTGTCCTTTTAAATCTTTGTTTGTTAAGCCTGTAGAGTTTACGAATTTATAGTTTTTCAATCCAAACTCTTTTGCCTGATCATTCATCATTTTTACAAATTCTGCTTCTTTACCTGCAACTGCTTCAGCTAAAGCAATTGTTGCACCGTTTGCAGAATAGATTGCCATTGCCTCGTACAACTCTTTTACCGTATAAGAGCCTCCATTTTCTAATGGAACGTTTGATAATGAGCGATCTTGTGAAATCTTATATGCATATTCAGAAACTTTAACCTTTTGGTCCCACTTAAGTTTCCCTTTATCCACTGCTTCATGTACTAAGTATTCACTCATCATCTTTGTCATACTAGCAATCGCCAATAATTCATCTGCATTTTTTTGATATAAAATTTTCCCAGAATCTGCTTCTACTAAAATTGCTGCGCTAGCTTCCACATTTAAAGCAGCACCTGTTTCCGCTGATGCACTGCCATATGTAACAAACATGCTGCAAAATAGTGTAAGCACGGTTACCATTGCAATGAATCGCTTGCAAAACATACCTTTCACTTTTGTTACCCCCAATATCTTTGTACTCACATAACCGTTATTCTAACATAATCAAAAAAAAATAGACAGAGATATCAAATCTCCATCTATTTACATATAAGACATTATAAAGAGTAATTTGGAGCCTCTTTTGTAATTTGTACGTGATGTGGGTGACTTTCGCGTAAACCAGCACCTGACATACGAATAAATTGTGCATTTTCACGTAAGAATTCTAAGTCATTCGCTCCGCAATAACCCATACCAGCACGTAATCCACCAACTAATTGATGAACTGTATCAGCTAAAGGTCCTTTATATGGTACACGGCCCTCGATACCTTCTGGAACAAGTTTTTTGTTTCCTTCTTGGAAGTAACGATCTTTACTTCCTTTTTCCATCGCTCCAACAGAACCCATACCACGGTATACTTTAAATTGGCGACCTTGGTAAATTTCAGTTTCTCCTGGGCTTTCTGCTACACCAGCAAACATACTACCAAGCATTACAACGTGTGCGCCTGCTGCTAACGCTTTTACCATATCACCGGAGTATTTAATACCACCATCTGCAATGACTGGGATACCGTGCTTACGAGCTTCTGTCGCACAATCATATACTGCTGTTAATTGTGGTACACCAACGCCAGCTACAACGCGTGTTGTACAAATAGAACCTGGTCCAATACCAACTTTGATAACATTTGCACCCGCTTCGATTAATGCACGTGTTGCTTCAGCTGTGGCAACGTTACCTGCAATAATGTTTAATGCTGGATATTTTGCACGAACTTCTTTTACTTTCTCAATAACACCTTGAGAATGTCCATGAGCTGTATCCAGTACAATTACGTCTACATTTGCTTTTACTAATGCATCGATACGAAGCATAGCATCTGCAGTTACCCCAACTGCTGCTCCAACTAATAAACGACCTTGTTTATCTTTTGCAGAGTTTGGGAACTCAATTACTTTTTCAATATCTTTAATTGTGATAAGCCCTTGTAATACACCGTTATTATCAACAAGAGGGAGCTTTTCAATTTTATATTTCTGTAGGATCTTTTCAGCCTCTTCTAGCGTAGTACCAACTGGAGCTGTAATCAATTGTTCTTTTGTCATCACATCGGAAATTTTGATGGAATAGTCTTGGATAAAACGCATATCGCGGTTTGTAATAATACCAACTAATTTTTGCTCGTCTAAATTATTTACAATTGGTACACCTGAGATACGATATTTTCCCATAAGATGTTCTGCATCATATACTTGATGTTCTGGCGTTAAAAAGAAAGGATCTGAGATAACGCCACTTTCAGAGCGTTTTACTTTATCAACCTGCTCAGCTTGTTGCTCGATTGACATATTCTTATGAATAATCCCTAAACCACCTTGACGTGCCATTGCAATAGCCATATCAGCTTCTGTAACTGTATCCATCCCTGCACTAATTAAAGGAATGTTTAACTGTAAGCTTTCAGATAGAACTGTTTTAACACTTACTTCTCTTGGCAATACATCTGACTTCGCTGGTACAAGTAATACATCATCGAATGTCAAACCTTCTTTAACAAATTTAGATTCCCACATAATTGTTCCCCCCATGATACCAGAAATTATTATTAGTAGCTTAACAATTGGTTAAAATACTGTCAAGAAAGTACATATATGTTAGAATTTTTAGATAATAAAAGGAGCGTAATATATGCATCATACATCTTATACTTGGCAACAGTTAAGTTTCTTTTTTTCATCCCAACATGTACAGCGTTATCTTGCCCGCTGTTATGAAAAATTACCAATTGAACATGCCGAAAAAAAAAGCTTTGAAAATTGTTATCCTTTTATTTATTACTTAGAACATGGAAAAAGCTATTATGAATTATGTAAAACTGCACCTTTTTCTATTCAACCTATGTTGTTATTTTATGGAATGAGTCAATTTTTAAAAGCATGCTTATTAACCGTTGATCCAAACTACCCAGAATCAACAACAGTCTTAGCACATGGAGTAACAACACGTAAACGAAAAAAACAAGGGTATCAATTTTTAGAAGATGAAGTTAAAATACAGAAAAATGGACTATTTGCCCATGTGGCAGAACGAATGTTTCACATGAAACACTTAGAGGCCGAAAAGTTTATTATGCTAGAACTAATGGGGAAAATCCCTGAATTAAAAAAGTTATTTCAACATAGTCAAAAAGAGCAAATTTTATATGAAATTAATACGATAGATGAACATCATATTTCATTTCCTTCTAGCGTACTTGATCGCTTACATATGACACAAGAGCGTTTTTCTCGTTACATAGAGGCATCTTGTAAACATCTTTTTATACGATACACACCAAATGAAACCATTGAATCTGATTTGTTATTTTCAGCTCCCACAAAAACATGGAATCCTTTATACACTACACCTCTGTCTTATGATTGCAATACAAACACTTATTATTTGCCAATAACTAAAGATGTAAGAAATTATAAATCATTCCTACCAGAACCGCTCACACATTATTTATTGCTCTATAATTTAAGTATGATTTCTCGCTATGAGACTGACTGGTGGTACGACTTATTAGGAAGCTATGCCTCTGAAGATTATCCATTTATTTATCAATTTTTAGGGATTTCTGCCAAAAAAATTCCTTACTATGTTTTACTATTTTTATTGGGCGAACAATTCCCTATTTCTTAGGAAATAAAAAAGCACGAGTCAATTGACTCGTGCTTTAATTGCTTGGCGACGTCCTACTCTCACAGGGACAAGGTCCCAACTACCATCGGCGCTAGAGAGCTTAACTTCCGTGTTCGGTATGGGAACGGGTGTGACCTCTCTGCCATCATCACCAAACTATGAAGGCATATTCCTTCAAAACTAGAT
>NZ_JAHCDO010000051.1:0-21622 GCF_050768835.1 Bacillus pfraonensis
TTTTGTGAATTAAGAAAACAGAACAATTTATTGTGTTTAATTACTAGAAAATTCCATTTATACATTTCGCACAAATCACTTTAAATCAACGTCGATATCATAATAAATTAGTGAAAATATAGATATAGTTTAATAGAGAAGAATGTAGCATTCTTACAGATATATCTATATTTATATGCATGTTTAATATTCTATAATAAAATGAATTTCTTGTTATCACTACATATAATTCTTGAATATATGTAAGTCACTAACATTCTGACCATATATTTTTGAAAGGGTTGAAAATTGTATATTTTTTACAAAATGTGAGTTATAATTTTTTTGAAGAGCAATCTGTAAGTCCTATTGAAATATGTGGTAAATTTACATGGGATATGAAATGCATATTCGGGTTCTGTTGCAAAGTTTTCTACATGAAGCTACACTCTAGAAAACAGGATCTAGGAGAATCAGACATGAGATATTTTAAAGGAAAACAATTCAAGAAAGATATTATTTTAGTAGCCGTCGGCTACTACTGTCGTTTTTCTTTAAGTTATCGCGATGTATCTGAAATCCTGAAAGAACGTGGTATTTCAGTTCACCCAACAACCATCATGCGATGGGTTCATGAATATGGCAATCTCATCTATCAAATTTGGAAAGTAAAAAATAAATCTGCGCGCTTATCTTGGCATTTGGATGAGACTTATATCAAAGTTAAGGGAGAATGGCGTTATCTCTATCGTGCAATTAATAAAGATGGACACACATTGGATATTCAACTTCGTAAAAAACGGAATCATCAAGCTGCCTATGCCTTCATGAAAAGATTAGTAAAACACTTTGGAGAACCTACGGTTCTCACTACAGACAAAGCGCCGGCATTACTTTACGCATTTAACAAATTAAGAAAACAAGGATTTTATCAAACTACCATCCATTGTACAATCAAACATTTAAACAATCTTATTGAACAGGATCATAGGCATGTAAAGAGACGTTTTGCCAAATCTGCAGGATTTCAAAATCTTCGCCATGCTTCACGTACGATAAAAGGTATCGAGACTATTCATGCCCTATATAAACAAAAGCGAAGTCTTCAAAGAGACTCCGCCTTTTCAACGTACAATGAACTTCAACGATTATTAGCTACTTCTTAAACATTGCTCCTCATTTACCAACCTGTTTATGCTTTTTCAAACTTTGCAACAGAACCGAACTAATAAATAGGGGTGGTGGTGACAGGGTAGCTGTTACTACCCACCTTAACGTAGAGTGGTGAAGGAAAAATTTTGTATCGTAGAGAATATATACAGAATAGGAATCTAAGTATGTACTTTCAGGTGAAGGGAGAAATCTCATGAACAAATTTGTAAATGACAAGTTTTATGAAACGAGAAATAACCTATTAGAGGAGATTACTTTATTGAGTGACGCTCAATTCAATAGTAAACCAGATATGAATAAATGGAGTATAGCACAAGTTTGTCATCACTTAGTCTTATTAGATGAGAGGGCTATAAAAGTTATTTCCTCTGGATTAAAAGAGATTGATAGTACCCAAAAAGAGCGTCAAGAAATTCACTCTATATTATTAGATAGAACGAAAAAATTTACAGCTCCAGAAATTCTTGAACCAAGCTTAGAAGCATTTGAAGTTCACCAAATGATTGATTTGTTAAACGATTCGAGAAAAAAATTGATGACTTTTCTTAGTACAATAGAAGATGTATCCATATTAGCAAAAAAATCAGTGAAGCACCCTGCTCTGGGAGAATTACTTCTTGATCAATGGATAGAACTGATATATTTGCATGAACAACGTCACATTGAACAAATAAAAGAGATTAAATTACTTTGTGAAGTTGGAATGTGAAAATCTCTGTCCATTTTGTCACTTTACCTATAAGTTGGCCAGAAAACACTTATTTTTGTAGGTGATTATCTAATTATTCAACGGAATTGCATAAATTGGCCGTGAGTTAATTATTAACCCATAAGCTTGTCGTGTGTTTTATTAATGTAGCTTTGGAATAATGTTTGGTCAAATTGATACTAATAACCTTAATAAACGAGCAAGTGGAACTGACGCTTCCGTTAGTTAATAGGTCACTTTGCTCTCTTGATATGCTTTCTTTATCCGTTCAATTTGAGCGAGGTGTCCTTGTATATGTTGAAGATCCTTCAATTGAAAATAACCTATAAATCATTTATTAATAAAGTTGTTCTTTGGAAGGTTTATCCAAATATATAGAAAGTATGAAAAAATAAATTTTAATCTGATCAAAGGAGATGAAGAAATTGTTTAAAAAAATCGGTATAGGAGTATTTTCTACAGCAATTGTATTAAGTGCCAGTATAGGTTTTTCAGGTATTGTATCGGCAGATAGTCCATCTGCAAATGAACAAGTTAAGAATGGAGATTTTGAGGAGGGGCTAAATAACTGGATTTTATCTAATCCTAATTCTTCTACCGAGAATATCGGCACTTCTGAACCAGGCAATCATTATCTGAAATTAATACATGCAGACACAGCCTATCAGCTTGTTACTGTAAAGCCGCATACAGAATATACATTAACATTTGATGTAGCGGGAAGTATAGGTTCTCCAGCAGAAGTAACAGTAGGTAATCTGAATGCCACTCAAGAAATAGTTCCATTAACAAAGAAGCAGTATACAGGATTTAAGCCAGAACATCATGAGATGAAGTTTAAAACAGAGGAGGATGTGTCAAACTTTGCTGTCAAACTTGCTTCTACAGCAAATGGGAGGGTTAAGTTTGATAATGTACAATTAAAGGAAAAGGAGAAATCTTATATTTTAAATATGGATTTTGACCACAATTCAAGTTTAGAACCTCTTAAACCATGGGGCAATATAAAATACAATATTGAAGAGCATGCAGGAGTAAATAATTCTAAGGGACTTCATTTAAACGCATCATACGGTGGATATATTAGTGGATTCATAACTTTGAAGCCTAATACTACATACATACTGTCCGCATCTGGAAAAGCAAATACTCCTGGTTCAGAAGTATGGGTATCAGTAGGGGTTAATGGAAGAGGCCAAGCTGATTTGGAATTTACTTCCTCACAGTATGAACAAAAATCGGTCGAATTTACTACTCCAAATTCTATTAATTCAAGTGAATTCTACATTTATCATCTTGCTGCGTTCAGCTTTGATGTCAATCTTGATGATATCGTACTAGTTGAAAAGTAGCCATAATAAAAAATATATTTCTATCATTGACACATGAAAACAATTCTAGAAATGAGCCGCCATATGCCTGTCGACTCGAGACTTTGAAATGTATCCAAAACGAAGTTTGTTCTTTCTACATTTATTTATGGGAATTCAGCTCGTTTTTTCATTTTGAGGAACAATGAATTTCATAAATTGATGGCAATATGATACTATCCCTAAAAGTCGCAACTTTATTTAAAGGCAACATTAAAAATATTCTTCAAATCCTGGAAGCATAAGTTGACCGTTTTGTTATCAAGACCTAAATTATAAAAATCCCTAAAAATAAAGGAGAGCACATATTATACATGACTAATATATTCTCTCCTTTTATTAAAGCGCCCGTTAGCGGATTAACGAAAATGCTTAATATGTAAAATAACTTAGTAATTTATTAAAAGAATTGATCTCGGCATATGGTTTTATTTCAGTATCATTCTTGATCATATAAGGATTGAACTATATGCCCTTTATATTTGAATTTTGACAACCACCAATATCCCTTTCTAGATCGTCTCCAACGAATAATACCGTTTCCGGTTGCACATTAAGCTTATTTAATGCTAATTCAAATATGCGTTTGTCAGGTTTATTAAATCCCACTTCTTCAGAAATAATTATTATATCAAAACAACTATTTAAATTAGTGTTCATTATTTTAGCTTTTTGTCTCTGAGTTGAACCGTTTGTAATAATTGCAATTTTAACATGCTTCTTTATAGTGTTTACGATATTTATAGTATTTTGGTCTATAGGAAAACAACGTGGAAAATTATTATTCCAAAAATCCTGAATTTCATTGCTTGGCAATCTATATTTTGGTGGAAATTCATCAAAAAATGATTCCAAAACTTTTACTTTGTCACTATCGCCATAGCTTCTTTGGTCATATTCCCTAAACTTCTGCAACATTTCGTTTTTGACTGAACGCTTAATATCCCCATAACACTTCCCTAAAATAATTAAAAACAATTTATCTACTGCGTTATCCCTATTAAGTAAGGTATCATCCAAATCAAATAGCATTGCATTATAATCAGTCAAATAACTTCACTGCCTTTCTCATCTACTAATATGTATCTCTTTCCATCTTCCAGTATCACTTCTTGTACACGCATCACCCTTCACCTCTTAAACCCTTTTTACGCCTCCCGCTGTGGGCTTTGTCCCCTAACTAATAAAAACACATTTCATTAATCACATTATATACATAATGGACAATTTTTAATATCTGATTATTCTATCTATTTTGCATAAAAAATAGGATAGTTAACGTTTTGGCCAATTTATGCTTCTTTGAAATAAAGTCATGACGCTTGTAAAAAAGTTGTGATGCTTCACCTCATTTGGTTATGATTACCATAGGAGGTGTCCAAAAAAGAACATCTGAAATTGAAAAGTGATTAAATCTCTAGTTAAAAAGAATATTATCTTGACTATTCGAGCTGAACAATTGAATTCTATTTAGAAACAAAGAAGAAAAATTATTTACTATAAAATTTATTGGAAATTTATTTTTATATCGTATCCTTTCAATATAACTTGAAAGGAGAACCCCATGAGAAAATTATCTAAAGTATTAAAGAATATATTTATTATGTTTATTGCGGTTATCTTACTTATATTAGCATCTGTTTTTATATACCATAACAATCAATTAAGTAAGGAATCAGATCTTATTAAAGGTAAGGGAACAATCGTTAAGATTAATAATAAAAAAATGAATGTTTATAGTGAGGGAAACGGTAAGGATACATATGTATTTATGGCTGGCTCTGGGATTGCTGCTCCTGTTTATGAAATGAAAGGGGTATATAGTAAGTTTTCAAAAGAAAATAGGATTGCTGTAGTAGAAAGAGCTGGTTATGGGAACAGTGATGTTTTTAACGATGGAAGGGATATTGATAAAATATTAGAACAAACGAGAGAAGCACTTATTAAAAGTGGAAATAAACCTCCTTATATTTTAGTTCCGCATTCAATATCGGGAATAGAGGCTATTTATTGGGCACAAAAATATCCGGGGGAAATCAAGGGAATTATTGCGTTAGATATTGGTTTACCTCAGCAGTATGTGAAATATAAAAGCGAAGTGGATAAGTCAACATTAAAAATAAAAGGGATGAATATTTTAACGGAAATGGGTATTCATCGACTTCTACCTTCTGCTACTTATAATCCTGAAGTGATTCGACAATCTTTTTTAACTAAACAGGAAAAAGAAATTTATAAAGCAATATCGTATAAACAGTTTTTTAATGTTGATATGAAAGAAGAGCTCTTACATTCTTACGAAAACAGTAAAAAATCTGTTAACCTTCCAATACCAAAAGAAACACCTATATTATTTTTAGAGGCAGTTGCTGATCAAAATAAAAACTCGAAATATACAAAACAACATTACAAAGATTATAAAGAATTTGCAGAACAACTTGAAATAGCAGATGTTATAAAATTGAGGGGGACACACAGCATTTATTTATATCAGGCTAATGAAATATATAAGCTTTCTCAGGAATTTATCAATAAAATAGTGAAATGAAGGTTTGCATGATGAAGGGAGGTTCTGTTGCAAAGTTTCCGAAGACATAAAGAGATGGAGAATATTGTGGACCATTTTTATGAAACTATTAATAATTCATGTAATGCGTTATACGTCGAAAAAACGAAGTTTGGTTGAAGACTTCGTTTTTGTTTGTATATGGCATGAACAGTTTCTATACCTTTAATAGTACGTGAGGCATGGCGAAGACTTTGAAACCCTAAAGAACGGGAGAATCGACGTTTCACATGTCGATGATCTTGCTCAATGATATTATTGAGGTGCTTGATTGTACGATGAAAGGTATTTTTGTAAAGACCTATCTCCTTTAATTTTTTGAATGCGGAAGCTAAAGAAGGGGCCTTATCTGTCGTCAGAACCGTTGGTTCTCCAAAAGTTCGAACCAGTCTTTTCATAAAAGCATATGCTGCTTGTGTGTCCCGTTTTTGACGAAGTTGAATATCAAGTGTTTGTCCCTCTTTATCAATTGTTCGATATAAATAACACCATTGCCCTTTCACCTTGTAGGTTTCATCCAAACGCCAAGATAACAATGTGTTTTTGTTTTTCTTCTTCCAAATCTGATAAATGAGATTTCCATATTCATGAACCCATCGCATGATGGTTGTAGGATGGACCGATACACCACGTTCTTTCAAAATTTCAGATATATCTCGATAACTTAAAGAAAAACGACAGTAGTAGCCGACGGCTACTAAAATAATATCTTTCCTGAATTGTTTTCCTTTAAAATATCCCATTTATGATTCTCCTCACTCTGTTTTGCAAAAGTTTAGCTTAGTTTTAAAAACTTTGCAACAGAACCATACAAACTAATTTGTTAATGTACATTTTTCTTTTTTGATATGGTGAGGCCAAATAAGGATGACGAAAAAAGGGAATTTATTATTTGGGATTTATTTACAATTTCAAGGAGGGATTTTTTCATGTAGTTATCTAATTAGATTAATAATCAAATGAAATAATATTAAATTTATTTGAAATAAAAAGTTGGATAAATTTTAACTTCATTAAGTTTTATTGTTATTTACAATAATTATAACAATAAAAAAATGAAAATATAATACTTTTAATATATGAATTTATAGTTTAACATTTGGAATTGTAAGGGGGTGAAAAAATGGAATCTATGACAATTAAATCTCAAAAAGGTAATTTATACCTATATGCTCTTGCGATTGTTGGTGTTGCATCAATTTATGCTTTAGTAAATGCTGGACTAATTCTTCAACTTGCAGGAAAGGTTGCATGGACAGGTGTAAATGCAACAGCAATTTCTTCAATTTTAAATATGATTATTAATGGCGCAAGCATTGGTGGTGCAGTAGCTGCAGTTGTAGGTGTAGCACTTGGTGGACCGGTAACAGCTGTAATCACTGCTATCGGACGAGGCATGTTAATTAAATGGGTAAGACAACGTGGCTTCTCATCAGTTGTAAAATTCTAATTACTAGGAAAAATCAAGGTAACCATAAGGTTGCCTTGATTTTTTAAATGGAGGTTAAATTGGAAAACTATTTTATTTTTTTTAATAAGTATGCTACAAAAATAGCACTTTCAATATATTTGTTCGGAATGGCATTTGCATTAATATTATTCCTAATTTTAAATATAGATTTTGGTGAGATTACCTTTAATAACGATATTGGTAATTTTTTCGATATTTTTATACACAACTTAAAAGTTCAGATGTTTATATTTATGGGGGCGTTGCTTTTAGGTATTCCAACAATCATTTTATTGTTTATAAATGGTTTCTCTATTGGAATGACGGTGGCACAAGCTATTATTTCTGAAAATCTAATAGAATTACTATTACACATTTTACCACACGGGATATTTGAAATACCCGGATTTCTTATAATTTCTATACTTTCTTATCAAGTATTATCTGTTTTTAATCAAGAGAAAAAGTTGAAGGCACTTTTTGGATTTTTTAATGAAAAAAAATATTTATTTTTACTAAGTTTCATATTAACATTTGTTGCTGCATTAATTGAAGGAATATAAATAAAAAATTGAGGTGTAGTCAGTGCAAGAGTATATAGAAAAAGGATCAATTTATAAGTTCTTAGTTTCACCAATTAAAAATTTAAAAAAGAAGAATTTAAAAGAACCCTTATTATTATTAACCCTACTCTTTATAGGAATAACAATAGTAAGCGGAGTAATTAGTAGCAAATTTATATTGAATAATGAAGCTGTTACAGAAATTCAATCAAGTATCACCGTAGAGAAAGGAAGATTAAATTTATTTTTAATTATAATTACATCATTTATGGCAATATTGAACGGGTTTACTAGCAATATTATTATTGCCTTTATATATAAAATAATTTTTATCCTTTCAACAAAAGATGTGAATTTTAGAAAAGTCTATTATATTTTCTTTTATATTGGCACTATTTCTTTACTAGGTGTAGTCTTTAATGGCGGATTATCTATTTTAGGTGACTATAACACGATTCAAAGTTTTTCTAGTCTTTCATTTATTATGTCAGATAACACCTATATTAAAGCTTTGTTAAAGCTTTTGGATGTTTTCTTTATTATTCAAGTTTACATTTTGGGATTATTCTTAAAAGAAATAGCTTGTTATTCTTGGAAAATCACGTTTTTAATTCTTATAGTACATACAGCAATTATGTATGTATCTCAACTCTTTATTTAATAAGGAGAATTTAATAAATGCTAAAATCAATGTTTATATATGTTTTATTCTACTCAAAATATATAATTCAACACAGAATAGAAAGTTTAGAAAAAGTTTTCCTGAAATTTAATAAGGAAGTATACTTTAGAAGATATGGATATATTATTTATACACTTTTCTTTATCCTAAAAATTTCATTCGAATGTATTATTTATTTAGGAATTTCATATTTTCTCAGTCTATATCTTAATAGTTTTGAAGCATGGATAATGTATTATTTATATTTTGTAGGTATCATTGGTGTTATCAATGGGATATCACTTACAAAAAGAGTTTTATCGCCAGTAGATAAAAACATTCTATATCTATTACCCTACTCTAATAGAAACCTATATTTATATACGTGGTTGTTAAAGTTCAGTGTTCATAATATAAATTCAATACTACAATCCATTATATTAGGAATATCTATATATATTATGTTTGGGAACGTTAACTATTTTATTTTACTGTTAATTGGACTTTTAATTTGTAGCATCATGGTATCTTATATTGTCACATTGTACATATGTGTTTTTTATGTCAAATGTATTCAAACAGGTTATAAAATAGCAGCTTTTATTACATCAATATTTAAAGGTTTAATGATATATATTTGTACATACTTTATAGCAAATTGGATTGTACACTGGCTCATCTCTGTAGAAGATATAAGACAGATATCTACTTGGAAAAACTTAATAGATGTATTTTTCAAACAAATTAAGATCTATATTTTTGAATTGAACATAAAAGAATTAGTGTATAGCAATAGCTTCAATAATATTATATTTACTGCTGTTACTATATTAGTGGTTGTTGTGGGGAGTATTCACTATTTATTGGCTGGAAAATGGTATAGATCTCAATGGGAGACACCGTTTAAAGGTGATTACTCTGATTGGATTTTGGTCTTAAACAATTTCTTTAATAAATTTGTTAAATCTCCTTTACTAAAAGTACAAATTCAAAACTTTTTTAACAACCGAATTCAACTTAGCCACCATTATTCTTACTTTTTTGGGCACTACTTTAATTACGCCTTTATCGCCCTTTCTAGTATAGTAGCTACGCTTCCGAATACTGGAAGTGTGGATATTGTTAAATTTGTTTTAATATATATCATATTTAATTCAATTTCAAAAGATGCATATGAAACTATAACCTTATTTCCTGGATTATTACGTTTTGATAGTGATAGTGGGATATTACGCTTATATAGAATGTCGAATGTTTCATTTAGTAAGCTATATCATTCAAAAATTCAATTTCAGAGGTTTTTAGGTTCTGTTGAAATGTTTTGTATTGTTATAATCTGTTTATGCATTATCAAACCTAGCTTACAAGAAACATTTTTTATTAGTTGTGTGATTACTTTAAATTACTGTATTACCCCTCACATAACTACACTATCTACATATATGTTCCCGCATCTACATAATCAGCACTACTCAGAAATGGAAGATTATGTAGAGACAGAGTTTGTTATAGATAAAGTGGCTTATCAATTCCGACAAATTATATTTTTCTGCACAGCTACACCCTTTTTAATGTTAGTATTCTTAGAAATTAATACAGATTGGATTTATCTGATCATTGGTAGTTTGTTTGTTATTATAAGTTTTGTCAGCTTGAAATTGATTAAAAATATTATAAAAAAAGCCGAGTTCAAACTCAATCAAATGGATATGTAAGGGAGTTAGTATGTTATTACAAGTAAATAATTTAAACAAGGCATATAAAAAATCAGAAGATGTGTTGAAAAATCTCAACTTTAGTATGAATTCAGATGAAAGGGTTGCAATTATAGGTAGGAACGGTGTTGGAAAATCGACCCTTTTAAAAATAGTCTCAGGATTATTAATACCAAATGAAGGTTCAATTTTGTTTCAAAATCTAGATTTATTGAAAAAGCCTGAGCTTCGTAAAGAGATTGGTTTTGTCTTTACAGAACCGATATTTTATGAAAGTTTAACAGTGGAAGAAAATCTAATATTTATAGCCTCACTTTATAAGGTGAAATCAATTAAAGGTACGGTTCGGGAGAGGATGAAAAAATTTAATATATATGATTTTAGACAAAAGAAAATTTCATCTCTATCCAGCGGTATGAAGCAAAAAGTACAAATTTGTGCATCTACCATCCATAATCCTAAATTATTAATCATGGATGAACCTTTTAATAAACTAGATTCCCTATCTCTTGAATTTTTATATGAATTTATATTAAATTTTGATGGCGGAATCTTATTTACGAGTCATGATAAAGAACACATATATAACTTAGCAACTAATATATTGGTTTTAAAAGATAAAGAAATATCACCTGGAATGGAACATCCAAATAAAAACGTTTCCCATACTGATTTTTATAAATGGTATGATGAAATTTTATAAAAAGGAAGGTATACCATGCAAAATAACTATTTTGAAACTGTAAAATTAACTTTAAAAAAAGACGTTAAATCAATTGAAACTTGGAGTGTGTTTTTTATTTTCTTTTTTGTTACATTATTTAGCTTGAAAAAGTTTGATAATGCTGGATTACCTATGTACATAAAAGTTTTTGCGATTTCTTTAGTAACGTTTATTATATGCTATCTTATTAAATGTTATAGAATCTTTAAGAAAAATAAAAAAAATTCAATTAAACAATAATTTAGGTTCTGTTCCAAATTATTTTCGGACTAATTCCAGCGAATAAAGCTGCAAAATTAGATCCGATTGAAGCGTTACGTTATGAGTAATTAATATTGTAGTAGAACTACACATTACCGTTCTAGTGGGCGGTTCGTAGCCTCTTGCATGAGGAAAGTGAACCGCCCGTTAGAATGGGTTATATAAATAGAAGGCGGCGTGTTATAATGGAAGCGAATTTAAATACACAAAAAGCTGGCGGAGAAGAGCCATCATTATTTGGAATGATCATTTCTCCTGGTTTACAGTTTGAGCGAATGAAAACGAGCGAGAAAGTTTGGGGTATGTTTTTCTTAGTTGCATTGTTACAAGGGCTTGTAGGTGGTTTGACGACATATGTCGTCAATACGTCACCTGAAATGATTAAAATGCAAAAAGAACTAGGTGAGCTTGCTGGAAAGGGTTCAATTACATCGGAAGTTATTTATGGAATTGGATCTAGTTTTGCTGGTGCAATAGTTGGAGCACTATTTATAGCAGCTATTTATAAAATATTTATGATGTTCTTTGGTAATGATACTCCTTACAAAACCTTATTGAATATTGTAGTTTATACAAACATTGTCCTTATTATTGGTGGACTTATTAATACAATTTTAAGTCTAATCTTTGGTAGTGGAACGACTCAGTATACTAGTTTAGGATTATTATTTAAGGAAGGTACATTTGCATACGGAATTGGTAATACAATTGAAATATTCTATGTATGGAATTTAGTTTTAATTTGGCTCGGATTACACATTACAGCTGGATTAAGTAAGGTGAAAGCATCAATTCCAATTATTGTTCTATTCATTATTAAAGCGGTATTCTTAGCGGCAATTATGGTATTAATAGCGAAATTTTTACCGGGGATGCCGATGTAAATAAATTCTGTTCATTATGAAAAAATCAGTAATAGATTTGCAACATTATTAACCGGTTCCTTAACGTACAAGGTACCGGTTAATTTGTGTCCAAAATGTGTCTAAACGTACAATTTTCTTTTTTTGATATGGTGGCCCATGCCCATCAACTTAAGAAAACAAATCCACTCCAAAACGAAAAAATGAGCTTTTTTATTACAAGTTAGGACAAAATCTCGTTCTGGGGGAGGTGTATTTTCTTAGCTTGATGGCGATGGGGCGGTACCCCTAGATTGGTACTATCAGTATGTCCAAGCTTCTTAGATTTTTTGCACTAGAGCCATAAAAACTATGACAAAGTTTATCCGCTTTTCCTTTTTGCCTACTTGTTAAATTCAGCAAGTAAAATATTTTTAAAAGGATCAGGACTATTAGCTCTACCCATACTGTTCAAACTGACGGCCAACGTATGCTTGCCTCCAATTGTACCTCCAGCAAAAGTAACAAACCCTGGAATGCCACCTGAGTGCCCCCATATTGAGACACCGTTGGGAAGCTTATTTTCATAGATTCCAAGACCATATCTGCCGATTTCAGCAATTCCTGTAGGAACTGTAGTAAGCATTTGTTTTAGTTGCTGTTCCTTCAGTAATTTGCCACCGAGCAAGGAAGAGAAAAATTTGTTTAAGTCGTCAGCAGTAGAAATCATATCTCCAGCCGAGCTGCCTATACTGGGGTTAAAATAGGTAACGTCTTTTAGCTCACTTGCCTCTTCTGGTTGGACATAGCCACGGGCATGCTTGGTGCCTGGAATAACGCTTGAATTGCCAGGTAGGAATGTATTCGACAATTCAAGCGGTTCAATAATCCGATTTTCAATCTCTTCCGCATAGCTGTTTCCGGTTACTTTTTCAATAAGGATACCCAGTAATACATATCCTGTGTTTGAATAAGACCAGCCCTTTCCTGGGGCAAAGTCTGGGGGCATCGAAAGTCCAATCTTCACTAGTTCTTCAGCGGTATACGATCTTTTTGTGTCCATAATATCAGCTTCTTTTGACCTTAAGTATTCAGCGATACCACTTGTATGGTTCAATATCTGACGGACAGTAATCTGTTTAGCATCATATCCGTTTCCTTGAATGACACCAGGCAACCATTTTTCGATGGAGTCGTCTAGATTCAGGCGGTTCTCTCCAGCTAATTGAAGTACAACCGTTGCAGTGAACGTCTTCGTTACGCTGCCAATACGAAAGCGAAAATCTGTTTTCATTGGTTTCTTGGTGTTCAGATCCGCTACCCCAGCGGCATACCCCCAAGTTTTTCCACCCTCAGAAGTTTTAGCAAGTATCCCCGGGTATCCAAGTTGTAATGTATCCCGCATAGCTTGCTTGACGGAATTACGATCTCGTTGCGTGCTTGTTTGTGACGAACTAGATACATTTTGAGTGGGCTCTGCTTTTACAATTGAGGTTGGTGTTGTGTATAACAGGGAACTTCCAGCTATTAAAAGGGCCAAACTTGCACATGTAATTTGACTACGTGTTTTCATAAGGCATTCCTCTCCTCTATTCATATTGTATAGGTGGTTGCTTGCTGTTTCATACTAACTATACAGCTATCATCTCTACCAATGACAAAAGGTCAACATTGAATTCGTAATCATCTTCATAATGATTATTTTTACAAACACCATTCTGTCCTATTTTTGTTAGCACCACTTAACCTTAACAAAACTTCGCAACAGAACCAAACTTTATTATAAAGCTACAGTATTGGTCTTTATCTTGTCTTTCTTGCATTATTTTTTAGGATGGACCGTACCATTCGAGTAATAATCCACCATATACTCCCATGTATACTTACCATAAGTAGTAGTCATATCCAAGTATCCTATACCATTAGCACCAGGAGATCCCATATAGTAAGTAAATGGATAGGATTTAGATGCTAACTCTTCTTTAAATGTTGTTTCATAATCAATTAATCTATTATATTTTGTAATATTAGTTGTAGTAGTACCGGCAATTTTCTCATCGTACTCCATATCCACTCCAATAGTTCCTATTCTCTTATTTACATAAGCTTGTGGAAGGATATAGCTTCCGTCTGTATAGGAAAGTGTTCCATTTATCATGCTTTTTTTAACAACTTTTAGTAAGTAATCGGGTTTGTTCAGAACTGTACCATTTTGTTGGGTATCGCCATGAAAATACCAATTAGGCTGTAGAAGCACTACATCAAAAAGATTGGTTTGATTGGTTATCCAAGCTACTCTTCTTAAAATATCAGTATCTGTATCAACATAAGGAGCCCATGCTAATTTTTTGTATCCGTTTGTGGAAGAAGAAGCCCATGTATCAAGCGCTTTAAATAGCTGGACAGTCACATTAGAGTTCATACTATTATTTAATTTACTCCAATAATCTCCAGTATATACTGTAGCTTTAGTACCATTTGGATCAGCAGTATCTTTATAAACATGTTCAACATTAACGTAAATACCTACTATATTGTTTGTCCAGATTACACTACCTAATTCGGTTTTGAATTTTTCTAGTTCTGCGGTAAGAGGATCAGATTTAAAATCTGTACTGTTTGAACCTCTATGTAAAGTCCCTAACCAAATTTTTGCACTACTATCTTTTGCTATGATTTTTTTGATTAAATCTAATTTTAATTTGTAATCAGTATCATCATGAACAGAAATTTTCGGTGATAAAACAATAAACTGGTTGGCTCCTTTCATGAGATTCGTAAGCTCAGTATCTGTATATGTGTTATAAGTGGTAGAAGCAGCAGGATCAATTTTTCCAGCATACATAAGAACCGATTTCATAGATGGACCAAACGTAGTTGCTGCCTCTGCGTGATTAGTTGCCCCAAATAAAGATGGCAGCAATAAAGCTGCGGCAGTTACAGTAGGTAACAGAAACCTTCTTAATTCCCTAATCATACATTTCCCCCTATTTTAGTTAAATTTTGTATCTTTAGGGGTTATGACAACGATTTATTCTTTTTCGGGCCACTTGCAAAAAAATTTCAAATATATGATAAAACAATAACTTTAAGGAAATTAGATTTGAAGTTTTCAAGGAAATCTTCTTGAAATGTGTTCCGTAAATTTATTTTTAGCAGTATTTACAAGTATTCTGTAAACAAACCTTGTTAAATTCTTCTTAAAAAGTTAACGGAACTCTAATTCTGATAACTAAAATAATGAGTGGCTCCAAAAAGTAGTAATTTTTTCCGTACCCCTAATAGAGAATACTATCTGTGCATTATCCTGGAAACATAGGATCTTTAATCGCATACTCTTTTGGCGGTTCTGCTTCCATTAGGTTTCGTATAAAATAGTCCCATCGTCGACGTATAAAGTAAACATCTTCCGAAATCCCATGATGCCGATTAGGAAGAATCAGCAGGTCAAAGTCTTTGTTTTCTTTAATCAAAGCATTTGCCATTCGCATGGTTAAAGCGGGATGGACATTATCATCCAGGTCTCCTGTCACCAAAAGTAATTTTCCATTTAGGTTCTTAACCAATTTTGTGTTATCTTGTTCACGGTATAGTTCTGAATTGAAAAGTCCTTGAAAACGTTCTCCCCAAGCCGCTAGGTATAAGCGTTGATCATGGTTCCCGCACCCTGATACTGCTACCTTATATACATCCGGATAAGTCAGTATAGCTCGAGCAGCTGCATAACCTCCTCCAGACTCACCGTAAATACCTACTTTCTTTGAATCTAGAAAAGGATACTGCTCTGCAAGCTGCTTAATAGCTACTACATGATCTTCAAGCCCTGCAGACCATTCCAGTCTCTCGTTAGAAAAATCATGAAATTCCTTTGACCTATAAGGAGTACCTCTTCCGTCCATTAGAATAACAGCAAAACCAAGCTGTGCAAAAGATTGAGCACCGCCCACTTGATCAAATGGTAGCCCTAATGCATACTCTCCCCCCCAAGTAAATTCTTTCGGTGTGCGAGTTATTTGAGGGCCCCCATAAATATAATCTAGGATGGGATATTTACAACCTTTGTTTATTTTTGCAGGAGGAATGAGTATTCCGTACAAATCCGTTATCCCGTCGGCAGCCTTGACAGTGAAACGCTTTGGAATTTGATATCCATTTGATAAGAGAAGTTGAATATCAGCTTGCTCTAATGTACAAATTAATTTTCCATCTGTTGAACGTAAAACTGATTTAGGTGGCATATCTACACGCGAAAAAGTATCTATAAAAAAACAATAATCAGGAGAAACAGACACGTTATGCTCGGCATTCTCCGGGGTAAGGAGCACTAAGTTTGATCCATCTAGCCGAGCTCGATAAAGGTGCTGAAAATAAGGATCACGTTCCGGTTCTCGGCCACCTGCAGTAAAATACACCCATCCTTCTTTTTCATCAACACCAATGAGTCGACGGACTGTCCAAGGTCCAGAGGTAATTCTATTTTTTAGTCTTCCTGTACGACTATCATAAAGATAAAGGTGTGACCAGCCGTCGCGCTCGGAATGCCAAATAAAAGAATTATCATGGCATAACCATTGGACATTTATACGCCCTTCGCCACTTTTAAGGTTGTAGAGGTCGGTAAATAGGAAAGTCTCACTCGTCTCCTCTAACAAAGCTTGAGTTTCACCAGTTTTTGCATGAGCGGCAACAAATTGCATAGATCGATAATCGCGAGACATTTTTGTGAAATAAACAAAGCCGCTGTCGTTTGTCCAATAAGCTGTTTGACAACCAGGGCTTAACGGTGACAAATGTCCAATAATCATAGGTTCTGTATCCAATTGAATCATCGATTGCTGTTCAATATCACAAATTACAAATTGGGCTAATGGAAGGTGTTTATCTCCGACTAGCGGATAACGGTATGAATGGATGACAGGTGGCTTTGCATCTTCAGAAGGAACAGACTGTATAAGAGCCATTTTTCGCACATTACGTTGATCAAGCCGGTGTGTCAAAATTTGTTTGGAATCTGGAGACCACAGTGCTGCTGGTGGAACCTTTTGGTTAGATAATCGTTTAAGGATAACGGAAGTTTCTGATTCCGGCTGAGTACCATAATCATAGTATCGTTTACCATCATGAGTTAATTGGATGATTTGTCCTGTTTCTAAAGAACGTACAAATAAGTTATATCCCTTGATAAATGCAGCCCAACGCCCATCAGGGGATGGAAGTTCATGCGCAGATAATTTTTTAGTTTTGATTTGTTTACAATGATAGTTAGTTAGATCGCAAATCCATGTGGATTCATCTACTTCAAATTGAATAGCCCTCTCATCATTGACATAGGTAAAGAAATTGAAGGGAAGGTTATCTGGATCGAACTGACGGTTCATTGCATTGGAGAGAGATTCTGCAAGCCTAGCATGATCGAAAGCAGGTTCTTTAGTATTTGACCATGGATTAACTATTACAAATTGCTTGCCGCGTCCGCTTTCTTTTCGTATATCCCTTTGATACCAAAAGCGGCTTCCTTTATCTAGCCAATTAGGAAAAACCTTGCCGTTAAATACATCTTTTATAGCGTTCCAAGAAAGTAGACGCTCTGCTTTCTCATAGTGTTCATCGGTTACTGATAATGTCATATCTATCACTCCTTTAATTATTTATAACATCCACGTTAGTGTAGTAAAAACATAGAATCATTCATTTTTCTCATATTCAAGGACTTACATAAAATACGAATCTAAACAGCTTATAGGTGAATTCTTCTTATTTTGGACAGACCTTACATGTTCTTTGCACCTACTTTTTCATTACATGCATCATTTCAAGCCATTTGACATGTAAGTATCATGATGTACAAGTCTTTTAGATTTCTTTGATATTAGCAGGGTTTTTTAATCTTACATTTCTTTGTAAGATTTTTAAATGCTCTTTCATGTAAGATAACATCATCTTACAATGTTGCTCTTTCCCCAAACTTTCATTTATCTTACAATAACCTTACAAAAGGAAAATTTTAGTTTTAAGCAAGGTTTTAATTAGTGGAAACGGGGGGAGAGAAAGTGGAGAGAACGATTATAATCGTTGATGATGAGCTTGAAATCATAGAGATACTAAGACTTTTTTTGGAAATGGAAGGCTTTTCGATACTGGAAGCGCGTGATGGTAAATCAGCTTTAAACCTTATACAGAAATTCAAAGTTGATCTAGCTATTATTGACATTATGATGCCCAATATTAATGGATACGAATTGATTAAAATAGTTCGGAAAGAATACAAAATGCCTATTATTATTCTTTCTGCTAAAAATCAGGAAATGGATAAAATTATGGGATTAGGACTAGGAGCAGATGATTTTATATCGAAACCATTCAGCTTGTTGGAGGTATTAGCACGAATCCAAGCTCAACTTCGAAGAACATATGATTTTAATGTTAACTCGTTAAATCAAGAGCGCTCTCAAACGTACTTTGATGACCTGGTGTTGGATCATCGCTCTTGTATTCTTTATAAGCAAGGACGCGAAATTAAACTTAGCGCTCTAGAGTATAAATTATTGAAGTTATTTATGGGGGAGCCAGGTCGTATTTTTACCAAAAAGCAAATCTTTGAGAACGTATGGTCTGATTACTATTGTTCAGATGACAATACTATCATGGTTCAAATTAGTAGATTGCGAGAAAAAATAGAAGATCATGCAAGAAATCCAGTATATTTAAAAACTGTACGAGGTTTAGGTTATCGATTTGCGAAGAAGGAAGAATTGAATGAACGATAAAAATAAAATATTTAACACCTTAATTAAAACTTATGTTTTCTTCTCGTTGACTCTTGGAATTAGTGTTGTTGTCCTACTTGTCATTTTAAATTTTCAAATGAAACAGAAGTTCGAAAATACTGTATTGTCTAATTTAAGAGCGACTGAAATTGTAAGACAGAACTACTCAGACATTCCCACCGATGCAATTGAGTCATTTAATGGATGGATTGAAATTCTCGATGAAAATTTGCACGTTGTTTATATCAAAGGGAAAAAACAAGATAACTCATTCGCCTATACGGAAAAAGAATTAAATAGCCTTTTTTATGACCAAAAGGAAAATCCGTATTACACTTCTCTAGCACCATTTAAAACAAAAGACGGTAAAACGGCCTATTGTCTCATTAAGATTCCCAAAACATATATAAAGCAAGAATTCACAGTAACAAGTGCAGCGAAAGACCATATTACAGCTTTTATAAAATTGTTGCTTCAAACCTTTCTTCTTTTTCTCTTTTTATTCGGGATTAATGTCTATATATATAGCCGATGGATGGCTATGAAAATAACCAATCCGTTACTTTCAATCGCTAATGGAATTAGAAACATTACGAATGGCTATTACTACAAAAGGCTTCATTTTAAGGCAAACTATGAATTAATGAAAATACAAAATTATTTTAACCTTATGGCTGAAAAACTAGAAAAAACAGAAATGGAGAAAAAACAATTAGAAGAAAGCAAGAAGCGCATGCTTGTCCATATTTCTCATGATTTAAAAACTCCTATTACAACTATTCAGGGCTATGTTGAAGCACTGCAAATGGGTCTTATTAAGGAGGAAGCGAAGAAACAGCAAGCTTTACGTATCATACATACAAAAGCACGACTCGTTACAGAATTAATTGAGGATGTTTTTGAATTGTCTAAACTTGAAAGCACCGACTATCCATTTGTGACTGAAATGCTGGATATTTCTGAATTTATTCGTGAAATATCTGCCGAATATTATGGACTGTTTGAAGAAAAACATTTTCACTTTCAATTCGAAATCCCTTCTCAGGAAATACTCGTTTCTTTTAACTATACATTATTATATCGAGCCGTTTCTAACGTACTGTCCAACGCCTTAAAATACAACCCAGAAGGAACGAATGTCTTCGTTTCGCTAATAGAAGATACTCAAAAGATACATATTAATATCATCGATGATGGCATTGGTATTCCTAATTCTATAAAAGAAAAAGTATTTGAAGCATTTTTCAGGGGAGACCAATCAAGAAAAAGTGATGGGGGAACAGGTCTCGGTTTAACAATTTCAAAACATATTGCGGAGAAACACGGAGGTCAAATTTACTTACATACTGACGAAGGAAAAACGAAATTTCAAATCACCTTACCTAAAGCTGGTTACAATAAGAATCTAGTACAAAATTAAAAAGACTTATGTACTTTACTCGCATAAGTCTTTTGGTTCTGGTGCAAAGTTTTCTACATGAAGCTACACTCTAGAAAACAGGATCTAGGAGGTTCTGGTGCAAAAACTTCAGGGGAATTGCAAATAATCTCTAAATCTTGGACATACTGATACTATTATTCTAAAAAAGGTGTGTGATCGGTATGAAAAAGGAAAATTTGTTCAAATGGAAGCGTTATCAACCTGATATTATCGTATTAACGGTAAGATGGTACCTACGGTACAACCTAAGTTTTCGTGATTTGGTGGAAATGATGGAGGAACGAGGTTTGTCTATTGCTCACACCACTATTATACGTTGGGTACATCAATATGGACCTGAATTAGATGAAAGAGTACGACGTCATCTTAAGACAACAAATGATTCTTGGAGAGTCGATGAAACGTATGTGAAAGTCAAAGGGCAATGAATGTATTTATATCGCGCAGTCGATTCAGAAGGAAATACCATTGATTTTTATCTCAGTGAATCAAGAGATAAACAAGCAGCCAAGCGCTTTTTCAAGAAAGTCTTGGCTGCTTCTCATATTTGTAAACCTCACGTAATAACAGTAGATAAGAACCCTGCCTATGCTGTAGCGATTCAAGAATTAAAAGAAGAGAAATGTATGCCTGAAGGCATACAACTAAGGCAAGTTAAATATCTCAATAATATAGTGGAACAAGATCACCGTTTCATTAAGAAACGTGTACGTTCTATGTTAGGATTCAAGTCATATGAAACAGCCACTTCTATATTGAGTGGCGTGGAAACCATGCATATAATGAAAAAAGGACAACTTCACTTACAGGTGAAGTCTGTCCAAAATGAAGTTAGATTCATACATAAATGATTTGGAATTACATCATAATCTACCATTGAACAGTCTATGCAGGTTTCTATGCTTCTATCAAATGATTTTTGCACCAGAACCCTTTTATGCTATACTCTTAAAGAGAACGTAACAGTGACAAGTCTCTTCTATGTATAAATATCTTGTCACTGATCTTTTCTCTTGTGTCTTCTTCTTGCATCTTGAAAGAGCCACAATCCCAGCCATTGGGGATTGTGGCTCTTTTGCTTTCTTAGTTTTTTATTATGAATTTTCTCTCAAAATATGTTCAACTTCTTCTATACTTAATTTACTTGCTTTTGCAATCGTTTCAATTGGTACACCAAGTTCATGCATACCTTTAATCATTTGTATTTTCCCTTGCTGAACGCCTTCTTGGATGCCTTCTTGGATGCCTTCTTTTTTCCCTTCATTACGAGCATGGGCAAACTTCGCCGCTTCATCCATCAACGCTTTCTCCCTTGCTTCATACGCTTGTCGGAAAGAAGAATCTTGACTCATACGTTCCCATTTATTCATTGCCTTTTGTAAAATAGGGTCTTGGTTCATC
>NZ_JAHCDO010000052.1:0-14276 GCF_050768835.1 Bacillus pfraonensis
TTCATTTCAACTACTTTCCACTTTATTTCGGCAGGATAATGCGTCTTTTTCCCCATACGAAAAACACCTCCATTAAAATCATAACTGATACTTACGATTTAGAGAGGTGTTTTTTATCGTCTCATTCTCAGGGTTCACTCCAATAGGAAAGAATAGCGTTTTTGTATGTTTTTTAAGAAAAGGTCAGAAGGTCTTGGGATTCAAATATATGGTAATAATGTTGAAGGGAAAAAGGAATCATTTCACTTGAAAATTCCCCTTTTATTCCGCTATTTATGGGTAGTAAGACCCAAAAACTCAAAATTCAGCGAAAGCAAAGGAGTTAGGTGGGGGGTTACACGTAACAGCATCATTAACCTTGCTAATCATCAGTGGGAAAAGGAGAATTTTACTATTCGGATGGAAGGGTCATTTTATTATGCATGACGTACTTGTTATCATGTCGATCAGCTTGCGTAAGGCTCCTGAATAAAAAATATCTTTTCGGACAATAAAAGCAGTAGATACTTTTGAAAGGCTTTTGGGTAAAGGAGTTAATACTAAGGAGTGCTCGTGATCTTGTACGATAGACTTTATCATAATTGCAGTACCCATGCCGGACTTTACACATGTAAGTATAGCCTCAATTGTTCCAAATTCTAACACCCGTTTTGGAACAATACCTTCTTCATGGAGCCATTTTTCTAGCAATCTACGATAGTAACAACCTTGACTAAAAGCCAACAAATTCATCTCTCCTAAATCATTGAAAGAAGATAGGGGTAGTTTACTAATGAGCACTAATTCTTCTTCTTGAAATAAGATTGAATCGAGATCAGGGTGATGTATATTGCCAGCAATAAATGCACCTTCCAGTTTTCTTTCTAAAACAAGCTGAATTAATTTTTCTGTTGAATGTGTTTCTAACAGGAATTCAACTTCAGGATACGTCTCACAATAGGATGTTAGAATTGAAGGAAGACGGACTGTAGTTGTAGATTCCGTAGAGCCAATTTTTAATGTTCCTTTTGGAGTTGACCCATTGTTTTGGACAGCTTTAATAGATTGTTCCGTTAAATATATAATTTGTTTTGCGTAAGTTAATAAAATTTCCCCATTTGAAGTTAAGGAAACGCCTTTCCCATTTCGGTAAAATAATGGTACTCCTAGTTCATTTTCTAATTGTTTGATACGCATTGTTACATTGGATTGTACATAATTTAAATTTTGGGCTGCATGTGAGATACTGCCTTCCTTAGCTACTTCATAAAAAACAGTTAAATCTTTTATATCCAGTTCAATCCCCCCCTAAAGATATCAATTATTTTGATCCCTTTTATCAGTAATACTCATTTTACATGATATCTGAATCTTTATACAATTAAAAAGTGTGGAGGGGATGAGAGTGTTAAATCAAGAAAAAATCATGAAGAGTAATCGTTCTTATAAATGGATTGTATTAATGTTGGCAACAGCAGTACAAGCAAGTGCAACGTTAATAACATATGGGATAGGACCTTTAGCATTTTTTTGGAAAGAAATATATCATCTTACTGATATGCAACTGGGCATGTTGTTAACCGCTGTTAATATCGGTCCGCTTTTTTGTATGCTTTTTGTCGGGAGATTACTTGATCAATATAATGAAAGGGTATTAATCGGAGGTAGTTCTATATTGCTCGGTGGATCTCTTTTATTTATTCATGTAGTAGAAAGGTTTACTGGATTGTTATTTGTTCTTATGATAGTTGGAGTGTTTTATAGTGCTGCACAACCAGGAGGAAGCAAAGTGATTTTAAAATGGTTCCTGAAAGAAAATAGAGGGCTAGCTATGGGAATTAGGCAAGCTGGCATTCCTATAGGTGGCGCAGTTGCAGGGGCAATGATTCCGATTCTCTCTGTAAATGTTAGTTTGTCATTCGCGATATATGTTCTCTCAAGTATATGCATTGCAGGGGGAGTACTGTTTTTAGTTTTTTATAGGGAACCTCTTGTTCATCATGAACCTGTATTAAATAATAAAGGGATTTCCTTTTGGAAACAGTTAAAAGAGATAATGAGTAATAAGGAATTGTATCCAGTGTTCTTCATAGGAATTTGCATGATTTCATTGCAAATGGTGTTGATTGGACATTTTATAAACTTTTTGATTACTGCTAAATCTATATCTCCCATTTTGGCTGGAAAGGTATTTGCGGTTACTTTATTTTTTGGAATGATGGGGCGAATTGTTTTAGCCGCAGTCAGTGATTTCTTTTATAAGGGTAACCGCAGGAGGCCGCTGCTAATTTCTGTATTCGCAACATGTATGTGCATATTCATTTTAATATTAAATATACACAATCTTTCGGTATGGAGTTTATTTTTAATGAGTGGGTTGCTAGGGTTCTTTGGGATTGGATGGTTTAGTCTTTTTATGGTTGAGATTGCTGAAACAGCAAGGCAGGATTTAGTAGGAATGACGGTTAGTTTTGCACTTACGCTAAATCAAATTGCAATCATTTTAGCTCCGCCTATTTTTGGATTCATTGTGGATGTAAAAGGGTATATGTGGGCCTGGATAGGGCTAGTGATATTGATGTTTACTTCAGTGATAATTTTATTGAAACATCCGAAAAAAATGCCATGCAAGTGACATTTTTTAAAAGAATATGCTGTATAATCAATTTTGAAAGGAATGATATCACGACATATCAATAGAAACTTTTGTCGTAATGGGAGTACTGATAAATAGTGAGAAAAATAAACTTAATCCTTAGTATTATTTCTTCTCCGCTCATTTCCTCTTTTGAAATTCCCTATTATTTTGGCCATAATGAGCTGTCGTTCTTTTTCGTTATTTGCAAGATGTATTTTATTTAGAAAAGCACTTGCTTCTTTCCCTTTTAAAACCATAATTTATTTTCCGTAATATTCAATAAAAACTATGTTATTTTTATTTGTTCGATAACTGAACATTTTGAGATCTAGTCGATTCCGTTTATCGATGTTTCCCAATAGATTTCCTCCTTTATATGCGAATCGTAATGAATGTTACATAAAAAAAGAAATTATAGTTAGACGAATCAGATTGTGGGTTGGAAATTTTATAAGAAAGTAAATACAATAAAGAGTGGTTAAAAATTTGAATATGGAAAGCTTTCCTTGAATAAATTTCTAGTTTTGTTAATTCTTTAGGGAGATACAGATTCAGTTTCGTTCCATACACATGTAGAGATGGATAATCAAAATATATGCTAGATTATAGTAATCAGATTCGTTCTTTAATGGAATTAAGCAAAAATTAAGGTCTTCTTTTAAATAAAAAGAGATAGAATAAATATAACAATGAGAATGATAATCAGTACAAAATGAGTAAAAAGAGGGCTCCTGTATGTTTAAGAGATGTTTAATCGTTTGCTTTATTATCGCAATTTTTTGTTTAAGTGTATATATGTTCATGCAAACAAATAAAAATGAGACACAGACATTAAAAGCATTTTCAGATTCTAATAGTAAAATAGAAAATGATAAGCCAAAAGTAAATACCGAGCAGCGTACCCGTTATGAGGTCGCAGCGGAAAAATTAGATCAATATTTAAAAGAAAAAGGGTTTAACGGAACGGTACTTGTAACTGATAAAAATAAGGTGATTTTGCGAAAAGGCTATGGGTACGCAAATATGGAAGATAAAGTTCTAACAACACCAAGAACGAAATATCGTATCGGTTCTATAACGAAGACAGTAGTGGCAGTATCTATATTGCAGTTACAAGAAAAAGGGAAGTTGAATATAGAAGATAATGTGAATAAATATATCCCTTCATTCCCAGTGGATAAAAATATTACTTTGAGACATTTATTAACACATACATCTGGGCTACCAGAGCAAGGAAAAGGAAAAGTAGATGCAGCATCACGTCAAAAATTAGTGGCATGGATTGGTTCGCAAAACCTTGAATTCCCTGCAGGGACGGGCTGGAGATATACAGACTATAATTATATGGTACTTGCCTATATTGTAGAACAAATTTCGAAGCAACCATTAGCTGAATATGTAAAAGAACATGTTTTTAATCCAGTTGGAATGCATGAATCTGGTATGGGTGCAAAGTTCCCTGGAGATATATTTTTCGCAGAAGGTTATACAAAGAAAGAGAATGAATTCGTATCGACTCCTAAGTTAAGAATGAACTGGTTATATGGTTGTGGTGAAATGTATACAACTGTAGAAGATATGAAAAGGTTAGATGAAGCAATTATGACGGGTAAACTACTTTCGAAACAAAGTTTAGCATATATGTTCACTGTATCACCCGCAAGGAAATATGGATTTAGTTTTTATATTTATCCAGATTATTACCATAACCATGGTGTATTAGCTGGGTGGAATACATTTAATAATTTCGATTGGGATAAGCAAATTTTTGTCATTCTTTTCTCAAATGTTCAAAACGGAATGAATGATGCATTTAATCAGGAATTTCGAAAGATGGCAAAAGATTTATTAGAAGAAAAATGAATTTGAAAAAGCCTCTAGCGTGAGAGGCTTTTTTTGTTATAGTGAAGAAAATTCTTCAATTAGTTTATTAAAACGATTTAGTGCACTTTCAATTGGCTCAGGCGTTGTTAAATCTACACCTGTTTTCTTTAAAAGGTTGAGTGGATAATCCGAACTTCCGCCTTTTAAGAATTCGATATAATTTTGCTTAGCGATAGGGCCACCGCTTAATAGTTGATCTGCAATTTGAATTGCAGAAGCAAATCCGGTAGCGTATTTATAAACGTAAAATGGTCTGTAAAAATGTGGAATTCTAGCCCAGCCATATTTTACTTCTTCATCGAATACGAGTGTATCACCGTTGTATTCTCTAAATAATTTTTCATAAACATCATTGAAGGATTGCACATTTAGTGGTTTTCCTTGCTGCGCCATTTCATGTGTAATCTTTTCAAATTCAGCAAACATAATTTGTGTAAAGAACGTTCCTTTAAATTGTTCAATAAAATGATTGATTAAATGCTTGCGTATGTCTACATCTTTTGCTTCTTTTAATAGATGGTGAATTAAAAGAACCTCATTCACCGTAGAAGCGACTTCTGCTACAAAGATTGTATAGTGAGCAGAAATTCTTGGCTGAAACTTATGTGAATAATAAGTATGCATGCCATGTCCACATTCATGAACTAGTGTAAATAGACTGTTTAAGTCATCATGGTGATTTAAAAGGATAAATGGATGAATGCCATATACTCCGAAATTATAAGCCCCAGAGCGTTTACCAGGTAATTCTCTCACATCTATATAGCGTTTGTTTTTAAATTCTCGAAGCACTTGAATATAGTCGTTACCCAATGGAGCTAAGGCTGTAAGCATAATTTCATAGGCTTCATCATATGGAATATCTTGTTTTACACCTTTTACTAAATCAACGCCTAAATCATACTGTCTTAATTCATCTAGTTGCAGTTTTTCTTTTCGTAAATGATTATATGTATGTAGAGATGCAATGCTCTTTTTCGTTGTATGAATTAAATTATCATACACTTCTTTCGGAACCATATCACCAAATAAAGACTTTTCTAAAGCAGATGGGTAATTTCTAATTTTAGAAATGGTAACATTATTTTTAATAGCTGCTGCTAAAGTAGAAGCGATAGAATTTTTTAGTTGCACATATGGTTGATAGTATGCTTTGTAAGCTTCTTTTCTCTTCTCTCTATTTTCATCTTTTATTAATTTTGAATACATCCCGCGTGTTAACTTTACTTTATTTCCATCATCGGTTGTAACTTCTCCAAATGTTATATCTGCATTATTGAGCATTCCGTATGTTTGCTGAGGAGAGGAGAGGGCCTCGCCCATTTGCGATAAAATTTCTTCTTTATCTTTGTTTAACACATGTTTCTTATATCGATATAATTCCAATAAGTCTTCTTTATAATATTGTAAGCCTTCATTTTCTTCTATATAAGAATGTAATGTTTTCTCATCGATACTTAGTAAAAATGGGGAAAAGAAGGAACGAGCCGCGCTTATTTTAACGTGTAATTGTGATGTTTGATCTACAAGAGATTGAGCTTCCGTATCACGTGTATCAAGGTCTGCTTGCAGCCTTGCATAGGCATAAACGAGGCTGAACAAACTGGATACTTCTTCACTTTTTGTAAGATAAGCAAGCAGGCTTTGACTATCGTGGATATTTCCATCGAATTCTTTTAAGTCCTCTGTTAAAGTTTCGATTTTTTCATAGTCGTTTTTCCAGTCTTCCATTGTTTTATAAATATCTGTTAAATCCCACTTTTCCTGATTAGGTACATCCATTCTATTTTTAAATTCTGCCATAATTATTTCCTTTCCAAATATGTATTTTGTATATTCTATCTAACTATGAAATACAACAAATTGCAAAGAATCCCTGCTACACAAAAATAAAAACAGAGAGCATAGGTATAATAATATTATATGAATTTTTTTAGTTGAAATATTTGTAAGGAGATAGTGCATGTATGTATAGGAGAAAAATATATTTAATTAAGGAGGTGGAAGTGTATTGATTCTAATCCCATTCATTATGTTAGGCTTACCGCTTGCGATTATCGTGTTTATTTTGTTAGCGATTATGAAATGGAAAAAAGAGGGGGAGGAAGATGTGTTTAGACAATTATATGTACATTTAGTACTATTTGCGACCTTGATGTTATCTATTGGAGGAGGAATCGGCATATTTATGGGACTATCAGATTATATCAGTCCACCTTCTTACTACGAATCTTATGATTCATTTCAAAAGATGAAATTGGTGGAAGCGAAAGACTCACAACAAACAGTAAGTGAAGAGCAAATTCGTGCAGAATATGATCGGAATGTAGAAGATAGAAAAGAAACAGTCAAGCAGGAAGCGAAAAATACAATGATTAAAAGCTTAGGTTTTATCGTTATTCCGCTACCTATCTTTCTGTATTTTAACAATGGTAGAATTCGAGATAAAAAAACAGTTTGAATAGAAGAAAATAAAAAATCTTGCCACCATTGGCAAGATTTTTTATCGTGTCGATTATAATTGTATACCAAATGTTTCCTGTAATAGATCTGTATATTGTTCTTTTGAAATCTCTTCTTTTCTCTTTTTCCCTTGTTTTGTTACTGTAAAACTATCTTTTGTTAAGGAAGCATGCCCGTCAGAAGTTAGTTTTACAATAAGCGGTACTTTATTAAAAGGAGAGTCTTTATGTTCTACAATTATTCTTTGAGCTGAATTTAATGTTCTTTCGTCAACTTTTTCAAGATAAAATGCATAGCCTAATGTCCACTCTTCAGATGAAGCAACGTCTAGAAATTCATTATTCTTTTTCATCTCTAACATATAGTTTCCTTTTGCAGTTGTTTCTTTTCGAATACGATAGTCTCCGGTAACAGCGTGAACAGTTTCACCAGAGAAAGGAACAGGTGAAAGGGGCAGGTATGAACCGAAACCTACTTCAATTAAATAAAGTTCATCATTATGTTTTAAAATGGTTGCCACATGCCCTGAATCAACAGCCCAGGTTGCAGAAGCGGCATTATAAACTGTTCCTGATACTAAGTGAACATCAAAACCGCAATCTTTCAGGAAGTAATACATCGTTGGATTCAATTCATAGCAAAGGCCACCTCGGTTGTTCATTAAGATTTTTTCTTGAAGATGTTCTTTTGATATTTCTTTCACTGTATCTTGAATAATATCCAAATTCTCAAATGGAACCGCTTGTGCCATCGCATAAAGAATTTCATTTAAATCTTCAAATGAAATAGAATCTTTTGCTTCTATATTTAATCTAGAGAAAAATTGTTTTTGAAAATCTGTCAAGTGGATCACTCCTTATTTGTTTTTACTTATCTATGTAATCATTGTACCGAAATCAATCAAGAAAACATCCGCAATACGTTGGATAGAAAATCCATATATATTTATGACTAAAGTATTATAGTCATAACACCTTTACTTCTTTTATAACATATAGTATGATGATTTCAATCAATTAGATTTCAATGAATGAAATAATAAATTAATGAGAGGTGCTTTTTGTGAGTGCGGTAGGTTCTAAATAGGAAAAATTGAATGAAATAAATCGGATGAGAACAGGGGATTTTTGTATAATTCATACCCCTAGTTTTGTCGTGGGTTTATTTCAAATACCTATGAAGATACCTACAATACTTTATAAAGCGTGTAATGATGATGGGATAGCCATGTGTTTTTTGAGATGGCTTTATTTCTTTATATCATGCACAGGCCTTGTAAATGTAAAAAGCTGCGGTGTCTCCGCAGCTTTTTTGTGTTTATTTTTATCATATGAAAATTTAATTATTTACAACTCATTGAAATCTAATGGGTAGGTATCTTCATTTATGGTGTGAGTAAATCATAGTGAGGAGAATAGAAATTGAATAAAATGACTTTTGAAAAGTTGCAATATAACGAGTTGAAGGAAATCGTTAAATCGTATTGCGTAAGTGGATTAGGAAAACAATTGTTAGATAAATTGGAGCCTAGCTCCAGTATCAAAGTAGTGAAAAATCGTTTGAATGAAACGACGGAAGCACGAGCTATAGTAGATGCAGAAGGGCATGTACCTTTTCTCGGAATTTCTAATATCGATAGTACAATTCAAAAATTGGAGAAAGGGATGATTTTAGATCCAAATGAGTTAGTTAGTGTATCAGACTTTTTACGAGGGTGTCGAAAAGTTAAAAAATTTATGCTTGATAAAGAATTTTTTGCACCAGTACTAGCATCATATGCGAATTCTATGTCTGAATTTCAAAGTATAGAAGAGGAAATTAATTATTCGATTAAAGGAAATAGCGTGGCCTCTTCCGCAAGTAAAGAATTAAAACGAATCCGAAATAGCATTGAATCAGCAGAAGGAAAAATTAAAGAACGTTTAAATAAATTTTTAAATAGTAGTATAAACAAAAAGTATATTCAAGAGTTCTTTATTAGTAAAAAAGATGATCGATATACAATTCCAGTGAAAGCTTCCTATAAAAATCAAGTTGCTGGAACGATTGTTGAAGTTTCTTCTAAAGGCTCTACTGTTTTTATAGAGCCACATACAGTGACAAAATTAAATGTGGAATTAGCAAGTTTAAAAGCTGAAGAAGCGATGGAAGAATATCAAATATTAGCTACTTTATCAGGAATGATCTTAGAGGACATTTATAATATTAAGATTAATATGGAACTGATTAGTCAATACGATATGGTGTTTGCAAAAGCGAAATTTAGTAAACATATTGGCGGGATAGAGCCGAAATTAAATGATTATGGGTATGTAAAGTTAGTTCAGTGCAAGCATCCGCTTTTATCAGGAGAAGTTGTACCACTTCATTTTGAAATTGGGCAAAATTACCGAAGTTTAATTATTACAGGGCCAAATGCTGGTGGGAAAACAATTGTTCTGAAAACAATAGGCTTAGTAACATTAGCAACAATGTCAGGATTCCATATTGCAGCAAATAAGGAAACGGAGATTGCGGTTTTTGAAAACATTTTTGTAGATATTGGTGATAATCAAAGTATTGAAAATGCACTAAGTACATTTTCATCTCATATGAAAAACCTTTCAGAAATTATGAGGGTATCAAGTAATAATACGCTTTTATTATTTGATGAAATAGGAAGCGGTACGGAACCGAATGAAGGAGCTGCGCTTGCGATTTCGATTTTAGAAGAGTTTTATCATATGGGTTGTATCACTGTTGCGACTACGCATTATGGTGAGATTAAACGATTTTCCGAAATGCATAGTGATTTTATGAATGCGGCGATGCAGTTCAACAATGAAACATTGGAACCATTGTATCAGCTAGTAATAGGGAAATCGGGAGAAAGTAATGCTCTTTGGATTTCTAGAAAAATGAATGTAAAAGACAATGTGTTGCAAAGAGCAAAAGGATATATGGAAAATAAAGAATACCGTTTAGAAAAGCTGCATGAAGGGAAAGTAAGAAAGCCTAAGGATATAAAACAAAAAATAGATGAGACGAATGAATATAAAAAAGGAGACCGTGTGAAGTTATTAGACTATGATGACTTCGGTATTGTATATAAAGAAAAAGACAATTTCTCCAATGTCGTTGTATTTTATAATAGTGAATTTATTGAAGTAAACGTGAAGCGAATTTCTTTAGAAGTACAGGCAAAGGAATTATATCCAGAAGGGTATGATTTGGACACGTTGTTTGTGGATTATAAAGAGCGGAAAATGCAGCATGATATAGAGCGTGGATCGAAAAAAGCGCTTCGTAAAATTCAAAAAGAAATAAGAAAGAATAGAGGGTAAGAGTTTATGAATATAAAGATTAGACAAGAATGTGAGAAAGATTATAACAGAACAGAAGAGGTTGTAAAACAAGCGTTTTTAGATGAAGAATTTAGTGACCAAACAGAACATAAATTGGTACATCGACTTCGAAAATCTAATACGTTTATTCCTGAGTTATCATTAGTAGCGGTAGATAAAGAAATTATTGGTCACGTTCTATTATCTAAAATTAAAATAGTAGATGGTGATAAATCTGTAGATTCGTTGGCTCTTGCGCCAGTATCTGTTGCACGAGAGTATCAGAAAAAGGGAATTGGAAGTCTGTTGATTTCTAGTGTAATAAGAAAAGCGAAAGAGCTTGGATATCATTCTGTAATTGTACTAGGACATAAAGAGTATTATCCGAAATTTGGTTTTAAACCGGCTAGTCTATGGAATATACGTGCACCATTTGATGTGCCAGATGAAGTATTTATGGCAATGGAATTAACGGAAAATGCTCTTCAAAATGTGCAAGGTGTTGTGCAATATTCGGAAGCTTTTTCTGAGTAGAATTGAAAAAAAGTAGCTAGAAGAAATTTTCTGGCTACTCATTTTAGTTCAGGTTTTAACTTAAAATGATTATGGTATTAATAAAATTTTTCCTGTACTTTTTCGACTTTCCAATAATCGATGTGCTTCAATACCATTCTTTAAAGCGAAAGTTGTTGGATTTTGGATGTTTAGTTTTCCAGCAGTTATCCAATTAAATAGTTGATTAGAACGTTGTTTACGTTCTTCATACGTTGTGAGTACATTCCAAAGATCTCCGCCAGTTAAAGTTTTCGAAGTGTCCATCAGCATCCGCGGATCAACAGGAGCTGAATCGCCAGCAGCCATTCCGTAAAATACGACGGTACCACCAATTTTTGTGGTTTTAAAGCTCTCTTCTAATGTAGAACCTACTGATTCGTATACAACATCTACACCACGACCTTTTGTGATTTGTAGTATTTCTTCACACCATGATTCTGAATATAAAAATACATGGTCTGCTCCAGCTGAATGGGCTGCGTCTGCTTTTTCCTTAGATGAAGTAAGACCAATGACTTGTGCGCCTTGCATTTTGATGATTTGTATGAGAAGTTGGCTTGTTTTTATGTCCTTTCAAATGTTTAAGCTGTGTCACAACCATACTATTAATGACAACGAGTAAAAACATAGAAAAGACTAAAATAGTGAATGTGAGTTATATCCATACAGGGAGGAATTAACAAATAAGTTGAATGAATAATCTGAAATATGTACAATGAATTTAATCATATTAAAAGGAGATGTGCCAATGTTAGCACTTATTGTAAGTATCCCACTGTCATTAGTATTTATGGAAAATGGGGATAGCTAGGTTAGATAAACTATGAAACTATCCCCATAATTGAAAAGGGGGATTTTTGAAATGAATAATCTATTCTTAGGTGAAAATATTAAATTAGCAGCAATTAGAGCTGAAGATATTGAACAAATGGCTATGTGGCAAGAGGATAGTGAGTATTTAAGGAATGTAGATACGGATGCTGCAGTTCCGCAATCTTTACAGGAAATAAAGGAGCATGAACTATTAAAAGGACGGAAATCAAATGGTGTTTCATTCATGTTAAGAACAATTCAAGAAGACATTCTAATTGGTTTTGTGGCACTTCATAGCATAGAGTGGAATAATAGAGCTGGCTTGCTGGCAGTTGGTATAGGTGATAAAAATTATAGAGGTAAGGGATATGGTACAGAAGGATTACGCCTTATTCTGAAATATGCTTTCTATGAATTAAACTTACATCGTGTAGGGCTCGATGTTATTTCTTATAATAAAACGGCTATTGAAGTATATAAAAAGGTTGGGTTTAAGGTGGAGGGATGTATGAGAGAAGCAGTTCAGCGAGATGGGAAGAGCTTTGATCGCATTATTATGGGCATATTACAAAATGAATGGATAACAATGAAAAAATAATTGGAATATGGATCATAAAGTGAACTGACCATTTATCCCGCTACTTTAGGGCAGTAATACTTCCACCTCAAAATTCAGCGGGAGCAAAGAAGTTAGGTGGGAGATAAACTGCCCGTAAAGGCCCGATTGGTGAGGGCTGATTAAAGTTTCACTTTATGCGAAATATAAAGAAAAAAAGAGAAATCTAGTGGCTTTATAGCTGGTTAGATTTCTCTTTTTTGGAATTGCTTCGGTTATAACGAGAAGATTGTTTGTAAAATTAATATAGAGGTGATGTAGAAAAACGGATTCTCAGATCTCGATTTAATGAATTTTAGATTGATAATTAATTATATAAGTATCAACCTCTATAAAACTTCATTTAAAGGGTGTTAAGGTGTTTGTATGACATTTGTTCAAAAATACTTTTATCATTTGGCTGTTTTCGTATAGGTTGTTGCTTTATTGGTTCAGATGGCTCGAATTGGACAAGAATTTTTCCTTTGAAAAACAAGAGGAGCAAATGTTTATTTCAGCGTGTCAAAAATCAAACAAAATCACTGATAGATAGGAAATAAACAAACTTTTTAGTAAAAGAGTGAACTAACTGAAAGTATTAAGAGCGTGTATTGATTAATCTTTTTTCAAAACACGTTCTTTTCTATGATTGTTTATCAAGATTATTAGTATTAATTCGATTAAACTTTATTTTAAAGCAACATGAATTGTTGATTGGAAATAAAGTTCAACCGTTTTAAAAAAGTTGCACTGTTTTTTTCATTTTGATTAAAAAATGTCTTAGAGTGGTTTTGATGTCATTTGGTGGTACCCCATACCCATCAAGCGAATATTGAATCCTATAAGAACGAGTATCTACTGCATAATTGTGTCAGTGAAGTATGAGCTATATTCCTGCTTAACCAAACACATGGAGCTACTAGGTCTTGTGCACGATATTTACATTTCCGTTTAACAAATCCTATTTCGCTAGCTAACTGCTCCAAAGCATGCAGTGGCATATTCCATTGTAATTCTTTAGAAATAATTGTAACTCGTCAAAAATCGGTAGAATCATACAAAAACGCTATCCTTTTCTATGATTCTACAGAAAAAATAGCGTATTTTTTCATTTTAAGGAAATTTTGTTTTGCTAGCTTAATAGCGATGTGGCGTACCCTAAAAAAAGAAGTTTCTTTTTTCTGAAAAAATGAATAAAAATACAATTTTAATGGTAAATATACTAAAAACAACTTTTTATTTCCTTGATTTATTCCTTTCCATCTACATTAATCATTTATTACAACAGCTCTCACGTTTAAAATAAGATGTTTCAACAAAAGAAAATGTAAGTATCTTTCTAATGATTTTTCAATATAATCATTGTGTTCATCAAAGGAATTCTGTGTTGTTTTTACTTTTCTACTAATTAGTACAGCTTCAAACAATGGACACAATTGCTACATGCCAAGTGTAATTTATTACCTATTCAAAATTCTGTTTATTCAATCTTTCTAAAAATAAAAAAATATTAAGCTTATGAATATAAAAGTTATAATTAGGACGTCGAGAGATAATCTATCACTTAAGGAGAAAATATCAAACTTTCTAAAATTGGAAATACTGATACGATTACTCTAAGAAAGGTGTGTGATCAGAAGGGAAATTTATTCAACATGCTTTAGTAGCAGCGGACATCGCATTAGCCGGCGCAAACAATATCATTAATACTGACGAAGTTATTGAAGCGATGTATAGAGTTGGAAGACAGGCGCCTCGCGAATTTTTTGATTTTGAGTAACTTAGAAGAAGGGCACACGATGTGGCGCACCTTGTAAGCAATTCATTTTTCAAGAATGTTCTATATTCCTAAGCCTTAAAAAGAGATGTAAAAATAGGATACAAGGAGGAATTATTATATGAATGGGAATACTGCAAAAAAAATAGAATTTCAAACTGAAAATACTGCAGTAAAAAATGAGAAATATCCAGATCCTAAAAAGTGGCATAAACAGGATACTACCTGGGCATTGAGCCTTTTTGGAAC
>NZ_JAHCDO010000053.1:0-22099 GCF_050768835.1 Bacillus pfraonensis
CAATTCCACTCACGAATTATTAGATTTTTAACGTTTTTATTCTTGTATCCACAATTGGAACATAACTGACTAGAAGCAAATGTTTTAGATACCACAACAACTTGTTTGCCATACCATTTTGCTTTATATTCCAACATCGTTCGAAATTGTGACCAAGATACTTCACTAATTGCTTTTGCAAGCTTTCCATTTTTGAGCAGGTTACTGACTTGTAAGTTTTCTATACCGATGACATCGTGGTTTTTGATGATTTCAGTAGAGAGTTTATGTAAGTAATCAGCTCTTGCATTGGCAATATGTTCATGGATTCTTGCAACTTTCACACGCTGCTTGTTCCAGTTCGAAGAACCTTTCGTTCTTCTGGAAAGGATATGCTGTGCTTTTGCTAACTTTTCTTCTAATATACGGAAGAATTTAGGGTTCTTATATGTTGTTCCATCAGAAAGAATAGCAAAATCTTTTAACCCAACGTCCATTCCACAAGTGGATTCCGTTTTAAGCATTTCTTGTATCTCTGTTTCGACAAGGATAGATACAAAGTATGTACCACTTGGGTTACGTCGAATCGTTGCATGTAGAATACGACCTTCTACTTCACGACTTTTGGCAAAGCGAATAAGGCCAAGTTTCGGTAATTTCATTTTGTTACCTACAATCGCAATATTGCCGTTCGTTTGCTTTGTTGTGTAGGATTGAACCTTATTGTTTTTAGATTTGAATCGTGGAATATCATTTTGTTTCTTAAAAAAACGCGAAAAAGCATCTGCGAGGTTTTTTAATGTGGATTGAAGAGCAATACTATCTACTTCTTTTAACCAAAGTGTATCCTGTTGCTTTTTTAATTGAGTAAGCTCGGCAGAGCAAGAAGGATAGGTTAATCCTTTTCCTGTCTCTTTATAGGTGTCATTCCAGAGAGCAAGAAAATGGTTAAATACAAAGCGACTACACCCAATGGTTTTAGCAATTAATATTTCTTGTACCTTATTTGGATAGATACGAAATTTATATGCCTTATTTACTAACATGGGTTGCACCTCACTTTTTTCGTAGGATACCTACAGTATACTAAAAAAAGTAGGCTTACGCCTACCGACATTCATCTCCCACCTAAAATTGGTGTTTTCACACCTTCACATTTTTGAGGAAGGAGTCTTCTGTCGGAAAATGATAAAATAATACCAGAAAGGGTGGATTTCTTTTTTTCTAAATGCTTCTATATTGTAATTTTTCTGGTACAAATTCGAAATATGGTATCACAATCATATGTATCTAGAGAACTTAGAAATCTATATGGATGGTGAGATATATGAGTCAATATGGTTCTGGTGCAAAAATCATTTGATAGAGGCATAGAAACCTGCATAGACTGTTCAATGGTAGATTATGATGCAATTCCAAATCATTTATGTATGAATCTAACTTCATTTTGGGCAGACTTCACCTGTAAGTGAAGTTGTCCTTTTTTCATCATATGCATGGTTTCAACGCCACTCAATATAGAAGTAGCTGTTTCATATGACTTGAATCCTAACATAGAACGTACACGTTTCTTAATGAAACGGTGATCTTGTTCCACTATATTATTGAGATATTTAACTTGCCTTAGTTGTATGCCTTTAGGCATACGTTTCTCTTCTTTTAGTTCTTGAATTGCTACAGGATAGGCAGGGTTCTTATCTACTGTTATTACGCGAGGTTTACAAATATGAGAAGCAGCCAAGGCTTTCTTGAAAAAGCGCTTGGCTGCTTGTTTATCTCTTGATTCACTTAGATAAAAATCAATGGTATTTCCGTCTGAATCGACTGCGCGATATAAATACATCCATTGCCCTTTTACTTTCACATACGTTTCATCGACTCTCCAGGAATCATTTGTTGTCTTAAGATGACGTCGTACTCTTTCATCTAATTCAGGTCCATATTGATGCAACCAGCGCATAATAGTGGTGTGAGCAATAGACAAACCTCGTTCCTCCATCATTTCCACCAAATCACGAAAACTTAGATTGTACCGTAGGTACCATCTTACCGTTAATAAGATAATATCAGGTTGATAGTGCTTCCATTTGAACAAATTTTCCTTTTTCATACCGATCACACACCTTTTTTAGAGTAATAGTATCAGTATGTCCAAGATTTAGAGATTATTTGCAATTTCCCTGAAGTTTTTGCACCAAAACCCACCTGTTCAACCCAAGATTTAGAGACTATTGAATGGGAACTCAATGACTTAATGGAATATTTTGGAGATAAAAATGGCGAAGGGGAATTTATTGACTTTCTTGAAGACCTCGAAGAAAGGAAATCTGACAGTTTGCTAGAATCAGTTAGAGAGTTCAAAGTCAATAAAAAAGAAGAAGCTGTTGATTAACAAAATTTATTTATGGCTTATTCAGCAATCGGGCCATATTCTTGAATAACAAAAGCAAGCATTACATCGATTTTTTTCATATAATTCCATGTCGATATTTAAATACAGGGAGGAAATATGTGTAATGATTGATAAAAAATTACAAAAGGATGTCATTGTTGTTGGTGGAGGACCAGCAGGTATGATGTTGGGCTTATTACTGGCTAAGGTTGGTGTTCAAGTAATCGTCTTGGAGAGCCACGATAATTTTGATCGTGAATACCGTGGAGAAGTGCTTCAGCCTCGTTTTATTCAATTGCTTAATCAATTGAAATTACGCGAGTATATCGAACAATTGCCTCATTCTAAGCTAAAGAAAGGTGCATTTTATCATTATGATAAAAAGAAAGGTGACTTTGATTTTACTTCCATGATTGCAGAAGCACCTTATGCTCTCTGGATTCCTCAGCCTATTTTACTTCAAGCACTGTACAAAAAAGCAAAGGAATATCCAACGTTTGATATGATGTTTCATGCCCCGGTAAAAAAACTGCTCGAGAAGGATGGAACAGTAACAGGAGTGGTTGTTGATGGGGAAAATAAAGAGTTGCTTGAGATTCAGGCGAAAATAGTAGTCGGAGCTGATGGACGGTTTTCCACGATTCGTCGTTTAGGTGGTTTTGAATTAGAATATCAACATTATCCTGGTGATCTAATCTGGTTCAGTGTAAAACGGCCTTCTCATTGGGGAGAAGAATTACGATTTAAAATCACAGAGGGACACAGCTATATAACACTGCCGAAATACCCTAATTTACTTCAAGTAGGCATTGCTTTACCACGGGGTGAATGGAAAGAAACACAGCGTCAAGGGATAGAAAATTTTCGTCAGGAAATTATGCATGCTAACAAAGGATTTCATGAATTTGCTGAATCTTTGGTTGACTTTAAACCATTCGTACCACTTCAAGCTAAAAATCATATGGTTAAAACGTGGGCAAAGAATGGCTGCTTGCTGATCGGTGATGCTGCTCATTGTTCATCTCCTGTAGGAGCAATAGGAGTTTCTTTAGCAGTAACGACAGCAGCTGTGGCGGCTGATGTTATTTGGGATGCGCTACAAAAATGTGATGTCTCAGCTAAAGTTCTCTGTAGAGTCCAAGAAATTCGAAGTGAGGAGATTGAGGAAATTCACCAAATTCAAGAGCGAATGGGAAATTTGTTTTTTACTTCGTCAAAATTTGTGAAAGGGATCCGACCATACATCGTATCTGCTGCTTTCAAGACTCTCCTTTTTTCGATGATCCAGAAGAAGCTATTTGTCATGAAAAATCCTATAAGCATTAACCCTGCATTTATTTTCAATGAAGAATAATTTTGTTCTTGCTGTCTCAAGATTATCTTGATGATGAAAATAAAAATTGGCTACGAAAAGCAATACAATCACAAGAGCCAGAACATAAATGGCTGCAATTATTAACATAATCTTGTTCAACAAACGGGCGCTTTTCTGGAGTAAGGTAATTAAAAATAGACTGAACGGTAAAAACCGATCAGTCTATTTTTTCTTATCAATAGGGTACACCCTATTGATAAGAATTTGTCCCCTTGATAATTAAGGGTTCACAGACTATCAATAACACTTATCAAAAATAAAGAGGACAAAGGTGAAAAAATGATATATGGATATGCTCGTGTCAGTACACAAGATCAAAATTTAGATACACAAATAGAACAACTTCTAAAATATGGAGTTGATAAGATTGTTAAAGAAAAAATCAGTGGTGTAAGTCAAGAAAAAATAGAATTAGATGATTTACTTTCGCAATTAATAAAAGGAGATACACTCGTTGTAACAAGAATGGATCGACTAGGACGGAATACAATTCAATTGCTACAATTTGTTGAATATCTTCGTAAAAAAGGTGTCCACTTCGCAGTTTTAAATTTAGGAATTGATACAAGAACCCCAACAGGAAAATTCTTTTTAACAGTTATGTCAGCCTTTAGTGAGTTAGATCGAGAAATGATTAAGGAAAAACAAATTGCTGGAATTAAACTTGCAAAACAAAAAGGAGTGTATCAGGGTAGAATAAAAAAATATACAGAACAACATGCAGGGATGAACCATGCAATTGAATTACGCCAACAAACAAAGAAAACAATTAAAGAAATTTGCGCCATCACAGGTGTAAGTCAAGCTGCTTTATATCGGAAATTAAGAGAATTGAAAAAAGATGAAAAGACGACTCTTTAATATAGAAAAGAATCGTCTTTTTATATAAAAATATTACTTAGCATACAATTTTCTTTTTTCGGTCGTGTGACCCCTAACTAAACCTTATTTGGTTTAATTAGAAGAAAAATGTATAGAAAAATTTGTTTTTTTATTTATATTACCAATATTCAAACTCTTTATATTGTTTTTTGTCTATCTCTATAAATTAAAATTTTAGTCAGTAATAATTAACATATGTACTATGATACAGTTATTGAATTATGATTTAGTTTCTGTTCGAATGAAACGCCACACTAAAAATGCTGCTGTTAAATAAGCGATATTCATAGTTATGAATGTATTACTTGCACTATTATACCAGCCTCCTGATAAATGAATGATAACGCCCATAACTGCTACACCAACCAAAGCACCAATTTGTCGATTCGCATTTAATGTAGCTCCGGCCATATTTGCATGAGATGGCCCTGCTGCTTGCATAACCGTTGCAGTCATTGCAGGAACGGTTACACCTACTCCTAAATTGATTATTGAGAAAATTACTGCTAATAACCAATATGGCATAGATGGCGAAATGAAGATCACCAATAACAATGAGCCAATTCCTGCTGTAAATAAAGCCACGAGCATAGGTAGTCTTGAACCTAAACGGGTAGCTACTTTAGCAAATAAAAGGTTACCTACCACGAAAACCGCCATCATAGGTAATAACTGTAATCCTGCTATAAAAGGACTTGAACCACGAGCTTCTTGTAAGAATAGACTCAGCATAAAGACGCCACCAAAAAGAGAGAAGTTAAGCAAAAACCCTACCATATTTGCCGCAGAGAAAGGAGGATTCTTAAATAACTGGCTTGGAATTATTTGATTTTCTGTCTTACGTTCTCTTACAACAAAAAGAATTGCAGTTAAAAGTGCTATAATGACTGAACTAACAATTGGAAGAGAGAACCAACCCATTGAAGGACCTTCAATTAGGGTAAAACACAAACCAGCTAATGTAATAATGCCTAAAACATGACTAATAAGGTTTAGTTCACTCTGTACGTGAGGTGACTGAGAAATAATCTTGTAAGTAAAAAATAGGGCAATAATACCAATTGGAAGATTAATAATAAAGATACTCTGCCATCCAGCCAAATTTACTAGAACCCCACCAACAAAAGGACCTATGCCGGCAGATGTAGAGACTATGGCTGCCCAGATACCAAACATTTTGGCTCTTTGTTTCTCATCTGTATAAGAAAGTGCAAGTAGACTAAGAGAACTTGGCATAAATAATGCTGCTCCAGCACCTTGAAGAAGGCGAGCTGCTATAAGAATATTTGCGGTCTGTGCTGTAGCACATAATAGTGATGCAAATATAAAGAAACCTAAACCAAGTATATAAATATTTTTTGCACCATAGCGATTGGCTAGTGAACCTCCCGCAAGTAAAAAAGAAGCAAATGTTAGGATATAGCCATCTACAACCCACGTAATTCCAGTAAGATTAATTTCAAGAGAGCTTTGAATATCTGCAATTGCCACATTTACTACCGTTGTATCAAGGGTTGCCATTACGAATCCCATTGCCAGGATAACAAGTTTCCAAATGCTAGCGGATGGTTGCACTTCAACCTTAGATGCTTCCATGTTTATATTGTCAGCACGTTGTAATTTCATTTCTAATCAAACCCTCCATTCAGTTATAAAAATTTTATTACACAAGGTCAATTAAAGTGTAAGGAGAATAGAAATGGATTATGTATGTACATAACCCATTCTATTAAGAGATTTACACGATAAGGCAGTGATACATTTTGGAATTTTTAATTTAATATAACAATCCTAATGCTTAAAACATAAATTCAATAGGATTGTTATTCTTGCTTCGTTTGGATTGCATTAGAATTCACAATCCTTTAAAAGAAATTATGGTATACCTGTAGAAATAAGTGATAATTCGGTGTTATGAAAACTTTAGTTTATCAACGTCTTCTCACGTATCCACTCGTCTACTTTTTCTACATCATAAAATTCTTCGATCTGCTCCATTAATGTTGTTAATGTTTCTTCACTCATAGCTTGAGCCCACTTATCCTCTACTTTTTTCATAACCCTTGCTAAAACACAGTCTTCTTGAGGATGAGTTTCTTTTGAATCAAAAACAGACAGAGCCATGCCTTTTCCCTGAAAAAAAGCGCCTCTTCCTTCGACTGCTTGGAAAATATCATACAAAGTAATCTCTTTTGGAGATCTTGCTAATGAAAATCCTCCTTTCGTTCCTGTTATTGATTCTACTAACCCGGCCTGTACCAGTAATCTCATTAACTTCTTCAAATAAGATGGGGATACATCTAAACGTTCACTTATTGCTTCGGAAGTTAGAGTATTACGGTCAGGTACTCTTGTTAACAAAAGTAAAGTATAAACAGCTTGTTCCATTCCAGATTTTATGCGCATAAATTAACCATCCTTACAACAGAATCATTTATGGATAATTATTATCCATAAATGATTCTAATCCTAAAAAGGTATACAGTCAATTTATAAATGGGAATTTTAAGAATTTTTTTCCAAAAAATCAATCAATTAAACTTCAAAAAAAGGGTAATAAAGAAAGGGAATAGCTATTCTTATAACATCCTAGTGAGAATAATACTAAAAAATTCAAGTTATAAATGTTTTTTTTAAAGTTCTTTTATGTAGAATTCATGAGGAAATGCAAGTTTCAATAAGCTTTTTATTCTATCACATATGTATATATATCAAGGGTATATCCTACAAGCCTGTAAATTTCAAAAAAAATATTCGAAATTTATTGATGTATTATATTTTATTACCATATAACCCCATTAGGAGCTCAGTGGAAAAAACACCTGAGCCCCCTTATATCTCTCTTGCAATTGAAACATTGCGGAATAATGGCATTCATATTCCAGAGGAATATATTCAACACATCTCTCCATTAGGCTGGGAACATATTGCACTTACTGGTGATTATATTTGGAATTTAAATCAAAAAGTGAATTTTGAAAACTTACGTCCATTACGAAAAAATAGAATAAAGAAGAAATAAAAAACACAGGGAAAATCATTTTCCCTGTGTTTTTTATTTCTTAACAACATGTAAAAATATTCCTTAACGTACAATTTTCTTTTTTCGGTTGTGTAACCCCTATATCGTAGATTAAAAGAGGTTCTGTTGCAAAGATTTCTAAACTGAGATAACCTGTAGAAAAAGTGTGAGCAGGAGAATGATATATGGGGTATTTTAAAGGAAAACAGTTTAAAAAGGATATTATTTTGGTAGCCGTCGGCTACTATTGTCGTTTTTCTTTAAGTTATCGTGATGTATCTGAAATCTTGAAAGAGCGTGGTGTTTCGGTTCACCCAACAACCATCGTGCGCTGGGTTCATGAATATAGAAATCTTATCTATCAAATTTGGAAGAAGAAAAATAAAAACGTTCCATTATCTTGGAAACTAGATGAAACCTATATAAAAGTCAAAGGAAAATGGTGTTATTTATATCGTGCAATTGATAAAGATGGGCACACATTGGATATTCAACTTCGTAAAAAACGGGATCATCAGGCTGCCTATGCCTTTATGAAAAGATTAGTCAAAACGTTTAGAGAACCAGCGGTTCTCACTACAGACAAAGCACCAGCATTACTTTGCGCATTTAACAAATTAAGAGAACAAGGTTTTTATATACATACAACTCATTGTACAAGCAAGCATTTGAACAATCTCATTGAACAGGACCATAGGCATGTGAAGCGATGTTTTTCCAAATCCGCAGGATTTCAAAATCTTCGCCACACTTCCCGTACCTTGAAAGGCATCGAAACCATTCATGCTTTATATAAACGAAACCGAAGTCTTGGCTCAGATTTCGGTTTTTCGACATACAATGAATTACAGGAGCTACTAACAATCGCATAAAATATACAACTTTTTGTTGTCACCACTTAACCTTAACAAAACTTCGCAACAGAACCTCAAATTTTACACATATTCCATCTACCCATTCATCCTCCAAGAAAATATATAAATAAAAAAGATAAGACCAAGAACTCGGTCTTATCATTGACATAAGGAGAAACAAATAGGGTGATAACCATCACTTTTTTATCATATTACATTAACTGTTAATTTTGAATATTATAACTAAAAATAGTGGCAATATCCCTATTGAGAAATTTATTACTAATTTGTTTGTACAGTATCAAAAGGTACACCCTTTGGTTCGCTTTTTATTATTACGTGTTCAAAGATGTAGGGAGCATTTGATATGCCTATAAAAGTGTACCTTTATAAAGAGTTTTGAGTTGTAGGTTAGTAACTAGAAACGAAATCAATTTTTTATTGATTTATAATTTTAATTTTATTAAGGAATAAAAAGGCCCTATACTTCAATGAAGTATAGGGGGAGAGAGTACAATCAATCAGTTATTAGTTTCGAATAGATACTTAAATCGATGAATTTTCCATTTGATTTTTCACTTTTTCTTAAGGTTCCTTCTAATGTGAATTTTAATTTTTTTAACACGCTTATAGAATTTAGATTTGCAGGTTCAACCTTTGCTTCAATGCGGTTTAGCTTTAAATCAGTAAATGCATAGTCTAATAAAGCTGAGATTGCTTCAGGTGCATATCCTTTGCCCCAAAATGCTTTTGAAATATCATAACCAATCTCAGCTTTGGAGTTTTCAAAATCTAAGAAATTATAACCACATGAACCAATAATTTGATTAGATTTTGCTTCGATAATAGTAAATCGGAGTGCTTTATTACTTTGAGCCAGATCGTTTAGAAATTTAATCATGTCTTTTGCTTGATTCTCAGTAGTGAAATTAATAATATTCATAAATTTCGTAACATCTGGATCAGACCATATTTTAAATAAATTTAATGAATCGGATTCTTCTGTTTTTCTTAAATGTAATCTTTGTGTGTATAATTCTGTAATCAATACTTTTACCTCCATTATATTGGTGATGGGTAGATTAAAAATATTGATATCTGCGCATAATTCAGCCCTTTCTACTCTTAGTTATTTTTTATTATACATGAGAGAAATAGAGAGCGGGAATTATGTGATTTTTTATATCAACTTTGTTTCTTAATTGTTTCTTCCATGTAATAGCACAAGTGATTTTATTAAAATGAAAGGAGAAAAACTCTTGAATAGAAAGGATATTTAGTAAAAATTTATTCAAAGAGAAAATCTTTACCTTTACTTCAAATATCAGTACGTGATTGATATTAGTAATAATAGAATAGTTATTTAAACTTTAGGGGAGGAACAATAATATGGCAAAAGTTCTAATGTTTAATTTTCCAGGAGAAGGACATATTAATCCGACAATTGCACTTGTCGAAGAACTAATAAAAAGAGGTGAGGAAGTTATTTACTATTGCGTAGAAGAGTATAGAAGTAAAATAGAGAATACAGGAGCTTTGTTTCGACCATATGAAAATTTCATATCACAAATAGACATGGTAAAAAGAATGAGTGGGCAAATAGATTCTCAAGAACTATTGTTACACATAGTAAAATCCATGGATAAAATAATAGAGATAATTTTAGAGGAAGTAAAAGAAGAAGAATACGATTATGTTATATATGATAATAATTTTGCTGTTGGATGGATCATAGCAGAAGTATTACAATTACCTAAAATTTCTTCATGTACAACATTTTCCATTACTAAAAAGATAGCCTCTACTCTTATGAAAAATCATGGAGAAGAAAATAAAAAATCTCCTTTATATCAGGAAGTCATGTATATTTTGAAAAAATGGGAAGATATTTATGGCATTACCCTTAATGAAAAACAAAATGTGATGACATGCCCGGGGGATATTACAATTGTATATACATCAAAATTGTATCAACCAAATGTAGAGGAATTTGATGATTCTTATATATTTGTCGGGACTTCTATTGCACAGCGTAAAGATGTAAATTCTTTTTCCTTAGAACAGGAAAAGGGAAACAAGTTAATTTTTATTTCTATGGGAACAGTATTTAACCAGCAACCCGACTTTTATCACACATGTTTTGAAGCATTTCGAGATAGCCCGGTTACTGTCATATTAGCTGTAGGGGAACAAAATGATATTAGTCAATTAGAAAATATTCCTTCTAATTTTAATCTATATAATTACGTTCCTCAATTAGACATTCTACAACATACTGATCTATTTATTACACATGGGGGAATGAATAGTTCCAGTGAAAGCTTATATTTTGGTGTTCCTATGCTAGTTATTCCAGTAATGGGAGATCAGCCTATAGTTGCTCAAAGAATAGAAGAATTAGAAGCCGGAGTCCAGTTAAATCGTAATTTGCTTACTCCAGAAATATTACGTAATACAGCAATACATGTGTTATCAAATCATATTTATACAAAAAATAGCCATAGAATTGGGAAATCTTTAAAAAATGCTGGAGGATATAACAAGGCAGTCAATGAAATTGAAACCTTTAAATTTAAAATGGGTATTAAGTAAGGCAAAACTACTGTGACTTTAAAAGTGAACTATGAAAATGAGTTACATGGAGGGAACTAAAATGAAGAATTTAGAACAAAAATATCAAGAAACTAACTATCTACAATCTTATGAGAAAAGTCTAAAATTATGGCCAACTAGTTTTTCATCTTACTTTGTAGAAACATCTCAAGGGAAGACTCATATTATTGAAAGTGGTAATAAATTAGCACAACCTCTCGTATTACTCCATGGAGCAAAAATGAGTTCGACAATGTGGTATTCAAATATTTTACACTGGAGTAAACAATTTAGAGTAATGTGCATTGATATTTTAGGAGATAAAAATAAAAGTGTTCCAAAAAAAGGCTTTACAGATCGCTTAAGTTACGCACTATGGTTAAAAGAAGTATTACATACATTAGAAATTAATAGCACGAACATTGTAGGATTGTCATATGGTGCTTTGCATACTGTTAACTTCTTGACATTTTTTCCAGAGAAGGTAAAAAATGCTGTAATAATGAGTCCTGCAGCAACGTATATTCCTTTTTATCCTTTGTTTTTTTCCTATGCTTCAGGAATGATGAATAGTAGGGAAGGGGTCGAGAAATTTTTAGAGTGGATTTTTGATAATCGATACACTATTCATCCTTTTATTCAAGAACAATTGGTAGCAGGAATGATGTGGAATAATTCAGTGAAAAATGAAACTCCAACAGAACAGGGATTTCCTTATATTTTTACGAATCAAGAGTTAGCCGAAATTCAAACGCCTATGCTGTTAATGTTAGGAGAGAATGAAGTAATGTATAACCCAATAGAAGCTTTCAAATGTGCTGAAAATTCATCACCCAATCTAACTGTAGAATTGGTGAGGGATGTAGGCCATTTAATGTCCATGGAGAATCCTCTATATATAAATAATCGTGTATTAAAATTTTTTAACGAATAGGCATTTCTAGTATCACATTGCAGATGCTACATTAGCTGTTCCACTCATAGGGGTCACCATACATTGAAGTGACCCCAAAAAGTTAGACATCTTATTTTATTAGGCAGCCCCTTTGGTATGTGTTCGGTATTGCACCGGACTCATACCTTTTAATTTTGCCTTAATTCGTTTGTGATTATAATATTCTACATACTTAGCCAACTCTTTTTTTAAATGTTCTACACTTTCAAATTCTTGTAGATAAAGAAGTTCAGATTTCATGATGCCAAAGAAATTCTCAATCACTGCGTTGTCGTAACAATTCCCTTTCCGTGACATGCTTTGTGTAATGCCATGTTTTGTAAGGGAACAACGGTATTTCTCCATTTGATAATGCCAACCTTGATCAGAATGGATAAGGGGCCTATCGGCCTCTGTTAAACGTTCCAAAGCTTGATTTAACATGTTGGAAACCAGGGAATAGGTTGGTTTGGAAGAGATGGTATACGTTATAATTTCTCCATTAAATAAATCTAACATGGGTGACATATATAACTTTTCTCCAAGTATTTTAAACTCTGTGATATCCGTAACCCATTTTTCATTTGGTTTTTCCGCTTGAAAATTACGCTCTAAAATATTAGAAGCAACCTTGCCAACATTTCCTTTATAAGAGCGATATTTTTTCACGCGAACGAGACAGGATAATCCCAACTCTTTCATGATACGTTGTACCTTTTTATGATTGATCTGATACCCACGGTTCATAAGCTCATCAAGAATACGTCGGTAACCATAACGTCCTTTATGTTCATTATAAATAGTTTGAATGAGTGTTTTTAGTTCGGCATCTTTGTCAGGGACATTCCATTTTTTTACCCAGTAGTAATATGTACTACGTGGAATGCAGGCAAATTTTAATACTGTCTGTATAGGAAATTCAGCCCTTAATTCAAAAATTATTTTTACTTTGTCTTGTTTTGTAATTGTTCCTTGTTTTGAACTAAGGCATTCAACTTTTTTAAATATGCATTCTCCATTCGTAAGCGTTCTACTTCTACTTGTAATTCTTCGATTGATCCTTTAATAGGTGTAGTAGATTTTTTTGTTTTCTTCACCATGTTTAAACGTCCCTCTTTCTTTGATATAAGGGCGTCTGTTCCTTGTGATGCGAATTGTTTTCTCCATTTACGAATTAAACCAGATGAAGGAATATTAAAAATTGCCGCTGCTTCATCCGATGACGTCCCTTGGTCATTCATATAGTTCAGTACGTCTAGTTTAAACTGTGCAGAGTAACTTGCATAGGGTTTTATAAACGATACAATTCTTCAGCAAATAAAGATAACTCTTGTTTTGGATGTGTATTCATAAAAAGCACGTTATTCCTTCTCATTCATATAAGAGAAGGAATAACGTGCTTTTACCTTTAAAAATAGAGCCTAAATGCTTGAGTTGATGGATGTGGGGCGGTACCTCTATTCAACAATCGCGCCCGATTCTTGAACAGTTAAAATTTAAATAAATACAGACATTTTAACCGTTTTGAAGGTATAACCAAAGAAAGATTCACTAAATTCTTCAACATGAGTAAATCCCTGTTTCCGATAAAATAATTCCGCTTGATGATTACCTTTTTCGAGATAGACTACTAATTCATCGCCACTTTGTAATTCATTTATTATTTTTTTTAAAAGAGTGCTGCCTAATCCTTTTGACTGAAATTTAGGATGGACATATATGGAAGAAAGATCATTCTCTTTTTCACTTCGATATAAGTTAGCAAATGCAATAATTTCATTTTCTATTTCTCCTACAAAAAAAACTGTTGTTTCAAGTTTGTGAAGAAGCTGATCTATTGAATAAGCCGTTTTTATATACTTTTCTTGAACTGGAACAGGGATAAGATTTTTATAAGCCTTTTTCCATGATATTTGAGCAACTTGTTGAATTGCAGAAAAGTCAGCTTTCGTAGCCTTCCTTATACTAATACTCATAAATTATCACCTCGCACATAGCCCAGCAACCTCCTTAACTAACACTACTTCTATCTTCTTAAGAAAACCCCTTCTTCCACTATCTGGATCGTTTGTTGAACAAGGAACAATGTATACTTTATACATGCCAGATTAACATAACGTCTCAAAAAGCGGAAGTTAATTACTCACCGACATAAAACAGAATTTGTGCAATACCCGTAAAAAATTCTGGTTCTTGTATAGGAGAATCCTCTTCTATCTCTAAGTATGTTTTAAACCATTCTGATGTCTTCATTCTCCACCTTGCCACTTCCTTACCTCGATAATAAAATTTTGCCCAATCCATTGGTGCTTTCTTTACTGTGAGTTCACAAGAATCAGATTTAATAAGAAGCTCAGGGGATATAACTTGCCAACTTTCATATGTTATAGAATATGTTTTTGAGGTTTTATGGTCTATCAGTGAATATTGTGTTTTACCCCACCTTGGAATTTTCTTCACTTGGTAATGCAGCTGTCCATCATTTGTAAAAACATCAAATTGTACAAAATAATCTCCACTTAAGAAGAAAGAACGTTCAGGTTTAACTAGAAAAACAAAAAGAACTTGTAGCAATCACTACAAGTTCTTTTTGTTTTAATGAAAGCAAGGGTAACAAAACATATTTCAATAGACACAATCGGGAACTACTTAATGACTGGTGTGACAAGTTCATTATATAACAAATATTAACATTTGAGGATTTTAATTTTGAATATTTAGTGAATTAAGAAAACAAAACAATTTATTGCGTTTTATTACTAGAAAATTCCATTCTTACAGATATACATATATTTATATTCGGAATAATTAACTATAATAAAAGGAATTTGTTGTTATGACTAAATATAATTCTTAAATATATGCAAATGGAGTTTTCTTATATTTTTTTACTTATATGATGAAGAAATTAGTTATGGGAAAATTAAACAAACGTTTGTTAAAATATTTTGGCTAGGAATCAACGCTTGGGATATGAGGATGAGTTACGGGGTTCAATTGTCCGCTTTGTTTAATTCCACGTTTATTATATAAATTTTATACAATAAAGAAAAAAAAACTCTTTTGACATGAGGGAATAGAGTTCTGGTGCAAAAACTTCAGGACAATTACAATAAATCTACAAACCCTGGACATACTGATACTACTAATTTAAAGAAGGTGCATGATTGGTATGGAAAAGGAAAATGTATTTAAATGGAAGCATTATCGGCCTGATATTATTTTGTTAACTATCTACCCTCTCACTGTTCACTGATTTGTCGAAATTTTTCGCAAATGAGATATTATTGATTTAGAAATTTATGCTAAGATATAAATGAATAAAGGGATTTGATAATTTTTCCTTTTATTTAATTTTTTTCAAATACAAAGGAGGGGACTAAAATGAAATTTGAAAAACCTGCAACGAAACAATCTCAAATTGCAGCCTGCGCCATTACTCCATTTAAAGCAAGAGTAGTAACTGCTTGCTGGAACCAATACCTATTAGCAGTTTAATGAAAATTAAAAAAGAGAATCTCCATGTTAATGGAAATTCTCTTTTTTATCAGACATTTGGAGGGATTACATGTATCCATATATTAATGATTACTGCAGGATCATCCAAAGTTATGATGGTGGGTCTGCAATACTGCTGCGTGACAATCAATTTATTAAACACGATTTTAATCGTACAGGGTATGAAATCATCGAATTATGTAATGGGGAAAAAACAGTTGATGAAATAATTGAGAACTTCAGATCTAAGTATTTGTTAGATGAAGAAGACACAAAGACAATAACCCAGTTTTTGAATGAATATAAACAGTATGGAGTCATTCAAATAGGTTCTGAAAAAAGAGAGCGACGTCCAAGGGTATATGGGAACCAGAATATTGTCACACCGATCTCCGTGTCCATGGAGCTAACGAATCAATGTCAACTCAATTGCATTCATTGTTTCAATTCCTCGGGAAGCGCAAAAAGCGAAGAAATGGGGATCAGAAAATTTATAGAATTGGCCAATGACTTTGTCAATTTGGGTGTAACTGGTTTCTTTATTACTGGTGGCGAACCTTTTTTAAAAAGGGATGTTAATGAACTAGTTGATTTTCTTGGAAAAAATGCGGTTACCGCAACATTCGCCTCTAATGCAGTTTCAATAAGTGAGAGGACGATGGACTTGTTAGGGAAATATCCGAATTTAGGAATACAAGTCAGTTTGGATGGATTAGAGGAAAATCATGATTTTATCAGAAATGTAAAAGGTGCGTTCCAAAAATCTGTGAACAATATTAAAAAAATGACACAAAGAGGCATTTCCGTTGCAGTTTCCTATACAATGAATGACTATAATACAAACGATTTACCTGCCTTAATAGAATTATGCAAAAATATTGGCTGTGAAGGCATAAACATCGGTTTAACCTCAAATTCCGGAAGGGCCAAGGAAAATCATGTTCCGACAGAGGTGGCAAATAATTTTGCCGAAATCCTTCAGTCATCCAATAAACAGTATAGTACGGAAGACTTTTTTGTTGGCTTGGACATTTGTGAGAAAAAAGTTAGCACCGTGATGGACCAAATTGAACATCCAAATAAATGCGGCGCCGGATATAATGCACTGCATGTCATGCCAAATGGAAATATTACTCCGTGTCCAGCCATTCCTGATATCGTGCTAGGAAATGTCTTGGAAAAGGAATTATTGGAGGTCTTGCATTTTGATAATATTAAGTATTCAATGTTGTTGCCTACTCCTGTGAAAAAATTATGCGGTTCCTGTGAATTATATGATCAATGCGGAAATTGTATCGCATCCATGCTCGACCAGCCCGAAGAGGTATGCCATGTGCAACGATATCTGCAAAAAGCTTGAGCGGAATTCCATGTTCAATGAGGCTTGCAATGCACCTGATCGCTTCCTGCTTTTTAGCCATTCACGGAATACAATTATGATTGATTCCAGCTTTATCAACCGTGACTTTTCTGATGAAGGGCAGTTCTCTTTGCAGATTTCCAATCAGAATAGGATTGAGAATTTTATTTATTCCTCGGATGTCTTGCTTGAATATTTATCCAAGGAATATCAATTGCCACAAAACATAATTCAACGATTGCATGAACAAATGAATTCAAACAGAGACTTGATTAAAAATGGAATCTTGCAGGATATACAGCAATGGATTCACTCAATTGATCAAATGTTTCATTGTGAAACAAAAATAGCGATTGAAACTGTCAGCAACAAAAAATCGTTATTTGATTCTGACTCCTTAGCTGGCTTGCAGGAGGAAGCATATTATATTATTTCCTATAATATTGATCAATTTGGCATCAATCTAATCAGTGATTTCCAAGTTATTGAAAGAATCAACAAAGATAGTATTCATGGCGTATTGGCGGCAATAAAGAATGAAATTAATTGGTTTCATTCTGCAAAGAAATCATTACCAAATGATCTAGATCCTTGTGAAGTGGTCTTTAACAGTTACTCATCAGGACTATTTTTCCACGAATTTTTAGGCCATTTTTTAGAGACTGATCATTTTTTCCGGTCCCCATTAAATAGGGGAAATGTACGGAAATTCAGCAAAGAACTTACAATACTTGAAAATTATAATACGTCGGAAACCTTTGATGATAATGGCGACCCCATCACAAAGAACATTTCATTGATTAGGAACGGTGAAATCCTTCATTTGCTTAGCAGCCGCTCGGATCAGCAACATTCTCATAATACCGGCAATGGGCGCAGAGAGAATCCCAAAATGCCGGTGATTACCAGGATGCGGTCCATGTTTATTCAACCCGGAAGGACTTCGGAAGAGAATCACATTAAAACTATTAACAAAGGAATCTATATACATAAAATCGGAATGGGTGAAGTCAACATTTTTACGGGTGATTTTTCTGTCGAAGTATCTCAAGCTAGTTTAATAGAATCAGGCAAGTTCACAGCGCCACTTGAACCGTTTTATTTGTATCTAGATGTCAGGCATTTTTTTGATAAAGAGATTGTCTTTTGCAGTAATAGTAATGAATATCATAGCCTCTGCGGTAAGAAAGGGGCGACCGTCAAAGTCAAATATATCTCTCCGTCTATCATTATTAAGGGGCTGGGAAATGCAATTCATTAATAAAGTGTTCACCATTTCATATCATAAGTTTTATAAAAGAGAATTTTGGGAAAGCCTTATGGAACATTCACCATTCGATAGGACGAATCCTTGTTGGCATATATGCGAGGAATTTGTTTCAACTTTCCATTCGATGATGTTAGGAAGAAACTTACAAGTGGATGACTATCAGGTTTCCTTTTCATTTAGCGAGGATGGACAATTGGACATGATCCAACTTTATTGTTTCCTTGTGGAAGAAGATGTTGAGATTAACAATGCAATTATTAAAAACGATAAACATGCCATCAAAAAGATTGAAGCTTTTCTAAATAGCTTGATGGAACGCAAAATAACCAAACAAACCTGCCAGCGAAACCATTATCGCTATTTATTGATTGAGCAAAGAGAATTAACAATCCTGCTAAATCTGTTTTATCAATATATCTGTGACAGTAAAATCGGGGTTACAAGGAAAAATGAAAATGATACGATTGAGTTTTTTGTTTATGATCATTTATCGGGTACTGAGAAGAAAGAGGAATTATTTTCAGCACAATTAATAGAGAGTTATCAACCCATGAGAAGCATAACAAGAATTGAAAGAGTTACTACGAATAGGATCATCAGAGAAGATGACCGCGATAAAATTCTAATACTGAAGGAAATCGTCAATTACTCAACCATTTTGAATTTCTATAACGGCCACCTCAATATAGTCGGGAAAGCTGTTCCCTATCAAGATGGTAACAGTAATCTAAAAACGCTGTTCTCGTTTCAATTCAATGATTTCATAGAAAATTATAAAATATTGGATGGTCATCAAGGATTCTTGTTGGAATTCTAATTCCAATGTTAGAATTAAATTATTATTTTTCGGGAAGTGAAGATATGATTCAATTAGATTCAATTTCAAAATCGTATGGGGATAAGAAGGTATTGAATGGAATTACCTTCGAATTCAGGCCGGGGAACATTTATGGATTAATTGGACGTAATGGAGCAGGCAAAACAACATTACTAAAAATCTTGATGAGGATCATTAGGAATCATGAGGGAAATGTTTTATTTCATGGCGATAATATTAACACTGTGGATACTCTTGATCTCCCCTTCGTCTTTATTGGTGATACGCCTGTTTTATACCAGGATCTAACTGCCCGTGAACAAATGCTTTTCATTTGTAAACTAAATAAACTATCAAAGGAGGATGCAATCGAAAAAATACAATACCTAGCAAAACAGCTAAAACTGGAAGAATATATGGATTATTATCCACGAAGTGTTTCAAGAGGAACCTTGCAGCGCATCAATATTGCCATTGGAATGCTGCGAGAGTCGAATGTCTTTTTCTTCGATGAACCATTCATCACCCTAGATCCAGTACAAGTTGATACTGTTGAACAGATGTTCCTGAATCACAAATCAGCAACCAGGATTCAAATCATTTCGAGCCATGATTTAGACAGTTTGGAAACCATTTGTGATAAATACTTGATTTTGAAGGATGGCCAATTATTGGAGTTTGAACCGGTAACCTTAGATCGAAAACAAATCACTAAATTGATAGGCGATAGCTATGATGTTTGATTCAGTCTATTATTTAAGCCTTAATAAAATAAGACAGTACATTCGGCTGATAAAAAAGAACAAATTTAATGCGTTCGTTTTTTTATTGTTGTTCGTATTTTTTCTCCCATTGTCCGTGGAGTTATTTCAAGCGCATGAAAATCTCGTTATGAAGTGGTTTCCAACTGCTTTGTTTGCTTACAGTTTGGCAAAGGTCTTCCAAAATAATCCTATTATGAATATCCCGTTCCAGATCTTTGAAATGAAGATTCTTTCTTTAAATCGCCTAAAACTGCACATTTTTCTTAAAACGGTTGCTTCTTCTCTCTTTATTGTAACAGTCTTGCTGATCTTGAAGGCAGATTTCACGCCTATTCTGTTTGTATCGCTTATCGCCAACAGCTTAGCCAACTATATTGGATTTATTAAATATCAGATTTCCTCAATTAAACTGTATTCCATCTTGTCCGTTTCTATACTGATCATTTTGCTCTCGGTGCAAGTTTCAAACAGTTGGCCATCAATCTTTCTCTTTCTGGCTATGGTGATCCATTTGATTCTCATCAAATCATTTAAATACGATTATTTATACTCTTATTACCGAGTCATGGGAACAATGTTTCAAGGATTAATCAATCAGGACTTTTTACAAATCGCATCAGCTCAAAACGAATTGCTAAAAAATAATAAGGTTTCCAAGCATAGGATTATGGAAAATTTTTATGATTCTATGTTTTTCACAGCAAAAGAAGTGACAAGGGCTCTGTTTAATCTTAAAGGTCTCCTAAATATTTGCATCTTCACTTTTATTATAGGGTTTATTTCTTATTTTTATATTGAGTCACAAATAGTGCACCTTGGTCTATTTATTACCGATTTAATTTTAATTGAGACCTTTCTTTCAAAACTAAATAAAACAGAATTTACGACCATCACAACGGGGTTTTATCTGCCGATTCATCTAGTCACAATCATTAAACAAAAATGGATGATACAGGCAATTATCGTTTTGCTTTCACTAATTACCGGATTTTTCATTTTTGGGAATATGAATCCGTTGGCCATGCTAATTGTGGTTCCTTTAATTCCATTACGAAATATCATTTTTAATTTTACAAACTCTAAGCCGGTAAAAATAGCAATGTATGTTTTGGGAGCAGCAATATTTGGCTCCTTGTATTTTTTCTAGAATAATTTCGTGCTGGGGAACTTCCGTTTGGTACACCTCCCAATTATAAATTCTATTGGAAGGTGAAGTTTTTTATAAGTGGGCTCACTACCTCCATCAACTTAAAAAGTTAAAATCACCCTAAAAAGAAAAAAGAGTCCGAAATTAATGAGGCCACTGAAAAACTTACGTTTTTCGGTTTACAAACCGGATGTAAAACAAGAAAGGCGACTTTTCATTCCATTTTGAATGAAAAGTCGCCTTTCTCTTTATTCTTTTTTACTTTGTTTCCTTCATCAAGGTTAGGATTCGTTTTAAATTGACAGCGAATATAGCCATTGCACCTTGCATTTGCATACCAATCAGACCCGAGGAAGATGCCACATCATACCCGTGTCTATGCTTAAGTTCACTATTTTTCGCCTCAATTTTATAACGCTCTTTCCCCTTTTCTTTAAAATATGCACTTTCTTGAAATGCTTGTTGTTTCTTATGTTCAGTGGATTTAATTGTCACAGAATACGTTTTACTTTTAGCGTCTTCTTTGTAACAACCACTTTTGAATGGACATACCTTACATTTTTCAATATCAAAATAATAGGTATGACTTTGACTATTGTTTGTTCCTTTTTTACCCGTACGTGCTCTAAGAATAGCCATATGCCCAGCTTTACAGACATACATACCCGCATCTTTATTAAACTCAAATTCATCTTCTTTTTTACGCGGTCCTTGTGTCACGATTGGGTTTAATTTCGATACTAATTGTAATTGATTTTGGTTGGCATATTGAATATTATTTTTCTCCGAATAAGCAGTATCTCCAATAACTGTATCAATTTCCATCCCTGTTTCACGACTTTTTTCAATCAATGTTTGAAGGTATTTTCCATCGCTTTTTTCACCCGTTGTAATCACCGCAGCTGTAATGATACGTTCTTCATTCATCGCAATATGTGTTTTATAACCAAAGAAAGAAGAGTCCGCTGTTTTATGTCCAATTCGTGCATCAGGATCTTGCGAAAATTGAAGGTGTTCTTGGTGATCTTCTACGATTTCTTTTAAATAATTAAGTTTTTCGGTTCTGTTGCAAAGATTTCTAAACTGAGATAACCTGTAGAAAAAGTGTGAGCAGGAGAATGATATATGGGGTATTTTAAAGGAAAACAGTTTAAAAAGGATATTATATTGGTAGCCGTCGGCTACTATTGTCGTTTTTCTTTAAGTTATCGTG
>NZ_JAHCDO010000054.1:0-13605 GCF_050768835.1 Bacillus pfraonensis
TCCTCGGGTCTCAATACCACCGAGACCTTTTTGCCCAGTAATGGTGTTTCGAACAACATCCCATACGTTTACTCGTTCCATAAATGAAGTAAAACTAATCTTTCCCACTACATAGACTGGATCCAATGCATGAATATTAATACGCGATGGTGAGCTAGCAAAATTAGCACCAGCTCGGATTAAAGCTTCAAAATGAGACTGACATGCTCCAGCAAAAATAACAAGTTGATCTAAAGAAGGATATTTTTTCCGTACTTCCCGAACAGCCTGTACAAAATGCCGAGAATGACGGTAAGCTGCTAAATCTCCCATAACTCCTTTTGATTTTGTATATGCATCATGTCCTGTAATTACTAAAATATCTGGACGAAAATGATCGATTAAATCGACTACCTTTTCATGCATTTCTGTTTCTTTGCAATGTATCCCTTGAACTGGAACACCTATCTTTGTATATAGATCTAAACATTTCCGTAAATATAATGGGTCTCCATCTACATGCAAAACCCTACCTGGCATTTGAAAATAATTAACTTCACTCGTATATCCACCTGTAGAATTATGTTCGTGACGTTGCTTCATCAAAACGTAGTCCTGATGAAACAAACGATATGTTTGCTCCATCGTTTCCTTTTCACGCTTTGCTCTTTTTTTATACTCACGCTGATCAATGATAATTAAATCTTCAAGCGGTGCATCTGCTATGAGCCTAACTTCTTCTCCAAACAATATTGCAATTTCACCTTTTATTTCTGTAATACGAAAAAGAATATCTCGATTATACGAATGTCGTTCTACTAAATCTCCCACATGTACAGCCATTATCCTACCTCCAAACTCATTAGGCCATCTCACTAACCATCTTCTGTTCTTAACGTATGAATCCAGAGTGGAAAAGGTGACAAAAAGGACAGCTCCAATTGAGCTGTCCTTTTATTGTTTATCACGCTATTATGTGCAGTAAGACCCTCCACCTCAAAATTCAGTAAAAGCAAAGGATGTAGGTGGGAGACAACTGACTGTAAAAGCCCGATTGATAGGAGCTGATAATCAATGGAAGATGAAACCTCCCACTAATTAAAGTTTTACTTTATCCCGCACTAACGGGCAGTAATACTCCCACCTCAAAATTCGGCGGGAGCAAAGAAGTTAAGTGGGAGATAAACTGCCCGTAACGGCCCGATTAGTTCAACTAATAATCAGTGGGGGATGAAGAAAACCCCCACTGATTAAAGTTTCACTTTATGAGAGACTAACTCATTACTCAGTGCTGCGAATTCTTCAATTGATAATGTTTCGCCTCTTCGTTTTGGATCAATGCCTACTTCTGTTAAAATACGCTCTAATAACTCTTTATCTTTCGGGAAACCGTTTAGATTATTTGATAAGTTATTCATCAACGTTTTGCGACGTTGTGCAAAGCTTGCTCGTACTATCTCAAAGAAAAACTTCTCATCTTTCACTTCTACAATTGGTTTTGGACGTTTTAAAAGACGAATAACTGCAGAATCTACATTTGGTTGTGGTACAAATACAGTACGAGGAACAGTCATCACTGTTTCTACTTCCGTATAATATTGGATTGCAATAGATAAAGAACCATAATCTTTCGTGCCTGGTTTCGCAGCTAAACGATCGCCTACTTCCTTTTGCATCATAACAACAAATCCGCGCACTGGTAGCTTTTCTTCGAGTAACTTAAATAAAATTGGCGTTGTAACATAGTAAGGTAAATTAGCTACCACCATTACGTCTTGCCATTCGTCAAATTGCTCTCCAAATACTTCATGCACATCTGCCTTTAAAACATCCTTATTAATAACAGTTACATTACCATACGGAGCTAACGTTTCATCTAAAATTGGTAATAATCGTTGATCAATTTCAAATGCTACTACTTTTTTAGCACGCTTTGCTAATTGTTCTGTTAAAGCTCCAATACCAGGACCAATTTCAATAGCTCCGCTCTCTGATCCGATTTCTGCATAATCGACAATACGATTTAATACGTTTGTATCAATTAAAAAATTTTGCCCTAAACTCTTTTTGAATGAAAATCCGTACTTTTCAACAATGTCTTTCGTACGATTCGGTGTTGCGATATCCTTCATTTCTTTTCCTCCTGTAATACTTGTTTATATGCTTCCGCAAATGCTTCTTTTGAAACTTGAAACATTTGTAAACGTTTATGTAACTGCTTCGCGTTTGTATAACCGATTTTTAATAGTTTACCCATTTTTTCTCTACGACTTTTTGCCTGTTCTCCGCCCACTAGACCAGCATCTACTAAGTCGCTCCAACTAATTTCACTCGTATAAGCTTCCATTTCTTCATGAACATTTTCTAAAGCACGGCGAATGGATTCATTGGAAGCATGTTCAATCCCGACTCCTTTTTTTCTTTTTGCAAGTGCCTCTTCTTTCGGTAAGAAAGCATGCTTACAACCCGGAACCTTTTCAGAAATAATTTTCCGAATACGTTCTCCTGGATAATCAGGATCCGTCAAAATAATAACGCCTCGTTTTTGCTGTGCCAATTTTACTTGCTCAATGACATGATCACCGATTGCTGAACCGTTCGTCTCAATTGTATCTGCATCAACAGCGCGCTTAATTGCAACTGTATCATCTTTACCTTCTACAACGATAATCTCTTTAATTTTCATGACTGCCTCCACACTCATTTCGTCTCTACTTAGTAAAACAAAAAAACGAATACTTTTCCATTATTATTTTCCCATTGATACAATTTAAAAAGCAGAGGAGAAAAAATCCTCTGCCTACCCTTCTTATTGTAACACTTTAATCTTTACTTATTTTTCCCCATACATATATCTGCTAATTAACTAAATTGTATTTTCGCTCTAAAGTAACAATACAAGAAAGAATGGAAACCCATTCCTTCTTATTCAACACCAAATAAAGATTTTGCATTTTCTGTAGTTACCTTTGCAACCTCTTCATATGAAATACCTTTTAGGTTAGCAATTTCTTCTGCCACAAGTTTCACATAGCTTGGCTCATTTCGTTTTCCCCGAAATGGATGTGGTGTTAAGTATGGACAATCTGTTTCTATCAATAACTTTTCCATCGGAATCTCCATTGCAACTTCTTTCGGTTTCTTTGCATTCTTGAAAGTTACTGGCCCACCCAATGAAATTAAGAAATTCATATCAATACATTGTTTTGCTACTTCTACACTGCCACTAAAACAATGCATAATGCCTCCTACCTCAGCTGCATTTTCTTCTTCTAGAATATCCACGATATCTTGCGTTGCATCACGATTGTGTATAATAATAGGCAAATTCACTTTCTTTGCTAACTGAATTTGTTTACGAAATACTTCTTTCTGTACTTCTTTCGGAGATTTGTCCCAATGATAATCTAATCCCATTTCACCAAGAGCAACAACTTTTGGATGTGCTGCTAACTCTTCCAACCAAACTAAATGCTCTTCTCTCATATCAATTGCATCAACAGGATGCCAACCAACTGCTGCGTAAATAAAGTCATACGTTTCTGCAAGTTCCATTGCTTTTTTTATTGTTCCTTCATCAAAACCAACAACAACTGTATACGAAACTCCAACTTCTTTCATTCTTACAATGACTTCCTGTAAATCTTCTTCAAATTGCTCTGCATTTAAATGTGAATGTGTGTCAAACAACATAGCAAATAACTCCTTTTATTTGAAATAAACTCTCTCATGGTTAAAAATCTCATCCCTAACAACATAATGACAACGATAGTACAATCTTAATACAAAAAAGGAACTTTTAAAAAGATTCCTAACAAGAAAAAAGATGCTTCACGAATGTTACACGTGAAACATCTCTTATTTTGTCAAGACTACTTGATTTTTGTACCATTTGGTAAATTTTGATCAATTGTCGCTAACGAAAGTACGCCATTTTCTTCGCCTGCTAAAATCATACCTTGTGATAATTCACCACGTAATTTCACTGGCTTTAAATTCGTTACACAAATAACTTTTTTCCCTTTTAATTCTTCCGGTGTGTAAAATTTAGCAATTCCAGAAACAACTTGTCGCTTTTCTGTTCCTAAATCAAGTTGAATTTTTAATAGTTTATCTGCTTTTTTTACAGGTTCTGCTTCTATTACTTCCGCCACACGCAATTCAACTTTAAAGAAATCATCAATTGTAATTTCTTCCGCCTTCGGTTCCTCTTCCTTTTTCTCTTCCACTTTAGGAGCAGAACCTTTCATTTGTTCTTTAATATATTCAACCTCTACTTCCACCTCTAAGCGCGGGAATATTGGCTGTCCTTTAACTACTTTTGTACCAGCTGGAATACAACCAATCGTAGAAAGACTATTCCAAGATTGATACGCTTCATCTGTAAGGCCAAGTTGCGCAAATATTTTACTTGGTGTTGCTGTCAAGAATGGCATAAGCATAATACCCGTTTGACGCAGCATTTCAGCAAGGTGTGCCATTACGGAAGCAAGTTTATCACGATCATTCTCGTCTTTTGCCAATACCCAAGGTTGTGTTTCATCAATATATTTATTCGTACGGCTAACCAATTGCCAAATGGAGCTTAATGCTACTGAGAACTCCATGTTCTCCATTGCTTCTTCTACTTTTTTCAATGTATCTTGCGCAAACGCTACTAACGTTTCATCAAACTCTGTTACATTTTCTTTAAAAGCAGGAATTTCTCCATTAAAGTATTTATCAATCATAGCTACTGTACGATTCAATAGGTTTCCTAAGTCATTAGCAAGGTCAAAATTAATTCGCTCTACAAAGCCCTCTGGTGTAAATACACCATCTGATCCAAATGGAACTTCACGAAGTAAATAATAACGCAATGCATCTAATCCATAACGATCAATTAACGTAACAGGATCAACTACATTGCCTTTTGATTTACTCATTTTTCCATATTTCATTAAAATCCAACCATGAGCAAATACCTTTTTCGGCAATGGTAAATCTAGTGCCATTAAAATAATTGGCCAATAAATTGTATGGAAACGAACAATTTCTTTTCCTACTAAATGAACATCTGCCGGCCAATACTTTTTATACTTTTCTTCATGATCTGTTCCATATCCTAGTGCTGTAATGTAGTTAGATAATGCATCTACCCATACGTAAATAACGTGTTTAGGGTTACCTGGTACACGAATTCCCCAATCAAAAGAAGTACGTGAAACTGCTAAATCTTCTAAACCTGGTTTAATGAAGTTATTAATCATTTCATTTTTACGAGATTCCGGTTGTATGAAGTGTGGATTGTCTTCATAAAACTGTAATAGTCGATCTACATATTTACCCATTCTAAAGAAATAAGATTCTTCACGAACAAGCTCTACAGCATGGCCGCTATCTGGACTTTTCCCCCCAACTACTTTGTCACCTTCCATAATTGGATCAACAAGCTGGTGTTCTGTGTAGAATGTTTCATCTTGTACAGAGTACCATCCTTCATACTCATCAAGATAGATATCACCTTGATCGACAAGTTGTTTAAAAATCTTTTCGACAACTTCTTTATGACGGTCTTCTGTTGTACGAATAAAGTCATCGTAAGAAATGTCCATTTTCCCCCACAGTTCTTTAATCCCTGCTACAATGTTATCAACATATGCTTGTGGCGTAACTTGCAATTCTTCTGCTTTCTTTTGAATCTTTTGTCCATGCTCATCAGTACCTGTTAAATAATGAACATCATATCCTTGCATGCGCTTGTAGCGTGCCATTGCATCTCCCGCTACCGTCGTATAAGCATGTCCAATATGAAGCTTTCCGCTCGGATAATAAATTGGAGTAGTAATATAAAAGGTTTTCTTTTCCTCTGTCATTGTTTTAAGCCTCCCAAATGACCTCATATGTATTTATAAACAGTATATCAAAAACTGACGCATAAAAACGAATTAATGCTCGATTATCTTTATCATCTATTACTCATTTCCCAAAAAATATACAGTGTTTTTTCTGAAAAAATTGATAAAATTAAAAAATGCAGTAAAAATACTTGTGCAATTCTTTTATTTTCTATTATATATAAAGAGTATAAAAATCTATAATTCTTTCATAAAATATAGAATTTAAGAATTGACGGAAATGTAAATGATTGGTATCATATGTTCATAGGGTATTTTGTCGAAAAATGACGAATTAAAATATAGACTCACAAACTTACAGAATATGAGGAGGATAACGAATATGAAATCTACTGGTATCGTTCGTAAAGTTGATGAATTAGGCCGTGTTGTAATTCCGATTGAATTACGTCGTACATTAGGTATTGCTGAGAAGGATGCTCTTGAAATTTACGTTGATGACGAAAAAATCATCCTAAAAAAGTATAAACCAAACATGACTTGTCAAGTAACTGGTGAAGTATCTGATGGCAACCTTTCTTTAGCTGAAGGTAAAATTATTTTAAGCAAAGAAGGCGCTGAACAAATCTTAAACGAACTTCAACAATATATTCAAGCAGCAAAATAAGCTTCTCAATTATGAGAAGCTTATTTTTTATCGACATGATAGATTTGATAGACGTCTCGTTTCGACAAATCTCGATCTTTTGCAACTTGTTTAATTGCATCCTTTGAGGACATTCCTTGCTCGTTTATATAATGTTCGATATGATCGTATACTGATATAGTTTCCCACCACTGTTCCTCTGAAGCAGCTTCCTCTTTTGATCCAGATACCAATATACAAAATTCACCACGAACTTCATTTTGTTTTGTCCATTCAATCGCTTCTTCTACCGATCCACGAATAAATTCTTCAAATTTTTTCGTTAGCTCTCGGCACAATACAATCTCTCTATTTCCAAGCACTTCTTTCATAGAAATTAACGTATCATCTAATCGATGTGGTGCTTCGTAAAACATCATCGTAGTTGGAACATAGCGAAGCTTTTCTAATTCCGCTTTACGTTCTTTTTTATTTCTTTGTAAAAATCCATAAAAATAGAAATGTCTCGTCTCTAACCCCGATGCAATTAACGCTGTAAGAGCAGCGTTTGCCCCCGGAAGCGGAATAACATGATATCGCTCCTCTACAGCTGCTACCACAATGTCATAGCCGGGATCAGAAATGCAAGGCATACCCGCATCACTTACAAGAGCTACTGTTTTTCCATCTTCTAGCTTATCTAAAATTTTCTGTCCGCTTATTTCCTTATTGTGCTCATGATAACTCATAACTGGTGTTTCAATTTCAAAATAGTTACAAAGCTTTTTCGTCTGCCGTGTATCTTCAGCAGCAATGATATCAGCCTCTTTCAATATCCGAATCGAACGAAACGTCATATCTTCTAAATTACCAATCGGTGTCGGAACTAAATATAAGACACCCTTTTCATTTGCTTGAAAGCTTTTTTGCTGCCACATAGCGCTCTCCTTTTTGCATATATTCTTCTTTGTCTTTTCGTTTTAACTGTTTAAAATGATATTCAGCTTGCATAGCTGTCGTTTTCTCTTCATGAACCTCTACATATTTTAAAACAACAGGAAGCCTAGCACGAGTATAACGTGCTCCCTTACCGCTATTATGGGTTTGAATTCGTTTCTCTAAATTATTTGTATACCCTGCATAATAACTTTTATCTGAACATTCCACTACATAAAAATAATGTTTATTTTTCTCCATATAAGATTGAACGAAGCTCCTTTGTATATTCATTATTTTCCTCATATACGAAAAGGGGCGGTAAAATTTTCAAATCTGCATTTCCATCTTTAATTCCTTCTATTAGTAGCGTATTTGCTTCCTTCCCTGCCTTTGGATATACAAACTGCACACGTTTTGGTTCAATCTTATACTTTCTCATTAATGTTACAATATCAAGTAATCGGCCTGGACGATGAACAAATGCTACTTTACCGCCTTGCTTTACAAGCTGACTACTAGCATATACGACATCCTCTAATGTACACATAATTTCATGACGAGCGATAGCTAAATGATCGTTCATGTTTTTCTCAGATGACTTTGGCGTTTGAAAATATGGTGGATTACATGTTACAACATCATATTGATGGCGCCCCAGCCGCTCCGGCATATCTTTTAAATCTCCATGTATTAAATAAATTCGCTCTTCCAGATTGTTATACTGAACACTTCTGATTCCCATATCATATAAACGCTCTTGAATTTCTACACCTGTAATCTTACCTTTTGTTCTTGTACTTAATAAAAGCGGAATAACAGCATTTCCTGTACATAAATCAAGTAAATTCCCCTTTTGAATCGGAACCCATGCAAAATTTGCAAGTAATACTGCGTCTAAAGAAAAATTAAACACAGATGGGCTTTGAATAATTTTCATTTCTTCCGCTAGTAAATAATCTAAACGTTCATCTTCATATAAGTTCATATACAATTCCCTTTCTTATACTTAACCTACCCTATTTACGTTAAAGCAAAAACTATTCCATCTTAACTTTACTCACATGTATAAAAAATTACCTTTCCAATATATTGGAAAGGTAATTTCATTTTTTATTTAAAAATGACAGACAGAATAAACAATCTCCTTCTTTACGTACACTTCCATAATGTAAATTACAGATATGGAAACCTTCTTGATATAGACGAGCTAAGTTATCATATCCTTCACCAATATCCGTTTTAGGTTTCATTTCTTTTCGCTTTTGAGTTTTTTGTTTTTCCTTAATCTGTACTTCTTCAAAACGACGTCGCAAATTTTCATTTTCCATTTTAATATGTTGGTTTTCCTCAAGTAACTCTGCAAGATGTTGCTTTAATTCTCCCAACTGCTTATATAAATGTCCAATTTGCTCTTCCATACTGGAAACCGCTGCAAAAATATCCTTTTTCTCCACAAGCACCCACCTCATTAATCTGTGGTTTGACTCGAAACGACCCCTTCATTAATTAATTCATCTAACGTATATTCTACTATCCGTTCCTTGTCTACTAGTTCCACTTGAATTAATCTTTCTAAAATATTTAATCCGATGACGCGCCCAAGCCCATGCGGCGTTTGTATACGTTGATCTAAATCAGGAAGTTGCTCTTTTGCCGCTTCATACTCGTCATTCTCATATTTTAAGCAACACATTAATCGGCCACATAAACCAGAAATTTTCGCAGGATTTAATGATAAATTTTGATCTTTCGCCATTTTAATGGATACGGGTTCAAAATCACCTAAAAATGTAGAACAACAAAGCATACGACCACATGGACCAATACCACCAAGCATTTTCGCTTCATCACGAACACCAATTTGTCTTAACTCAATTCTTGTCCGGAAAATTGCAGCTAAGTCTTTTACAAGCTCACGGAAGTCAATACGACCATCCGCTGTAAAATAGAAAATGATCTTATTACGATCAAAAGTATATTCTACGTCTACAAGTTTCATATCAAGCTTGTGTTCCCCTACCTTTTGTTGACAAACTTGATATGCTTCTTTTGCAGCATGTTTGTTCTCTTCAACAACTGTCCGATCATTTTCATTCGCAATGCGAATGACTTTCTTTAACGGTAGTACCACATCGTTTTCATCAACCTGCTTTTTTGTAATAACTACTTTCCCATATTCAATACCTCTTACAGTTTCCACGATCACAAATTCATTTTCTGAGATATCAAATTGATTCGGGTCAAAGTAATACACTTTTCCGGCCTTCTTAAAGCGAACACCTACTACATCATACAAAACGGTCATCCCTCCTGCAACCGCAACACTAACTGTTCGAACACAAGCTGCGCATTTACATTAGCGTTGATTCTATTTTTTGCTTCTAATATATTAAAAAGAGCTGATACAATGCGCTTCTGAGCGTAGGAGAAAGAATGAAACATCTCCTTTTGCTCTTGAAAGACAAGACGATCTTCTTCTCCTAGTTGAACATATAATAAATCCTTATAAATAAGGAGTAACATATCTAAACCTTGTTGTAATTGTTCCTTCTCTCCAAAGTGTTTCCCCCACTTTTCTTGTACAAAAAAAAGAGAGGCTGTATCTTTTTCGAGCGCTTCACATAATTTTATCACTAAAGTTCGTGCTTGTGCAAACCATTCATCATTGCACAGTAATAATGCTTCCTCAAAACTATTCGTAAGCTGTGCAGCAAGAGTAGATAAAGAAACCGGAACTCCATCCGCCTGTAATCTCTCAATTAAGGCTTCTGCAGCGAGGGGTCTAAATGTTACAACTTGACAACGGGATAAGATCGTATTTAAAATTTGATGACTTTGTTCAGTAAGTAAAATAGCCGTTGTATCGCTACTTGGCTCTTCTAAAAATTTCAATAGGGTATTAGCAGCATTTGCCGTCATTCGATCTGCATGCTCAATAATATATACCTTTTTATTTGCCTCTAAACCTGTTTTTGAAAACTCTTCCTGTAAGTCATGAATTTGTTGTTTTTTAATAGATAATCCATCTGGTTTTACAACGTGTAAATTGGGATGATTACCTGAATCAATCCGTCGACAATTCGTACATGTATGACACGGCTCTACACCTTTTCTTTGTAAACAAAGAAAACTTTTTGCCATTTGAATTGCTGTTTCGTATTTTCCAGTTCCTTTTGCACCTTCTAACAAATAAGCATGGGATATACGCTCTTTTGCAATACTATTCATCAACATCTTTACACCAATGGGTTGTATAGCAGAAAGCTGCTCCCACGTCCTCGTCATAATGCATACCTCACTTGTTTTATACTTTCCTTCTATTATAACAATTTATCTTCTATAAGCTGAATAACTTCTTCCATAATCTTTTCTATTGATTGATTTGCATTCACAACAACTATGCGATCTGAAAAACGATCTACAAGCTGTAAGTACCCTTCACGAACGCGTTCATGAAATTTCATACTTTCCATATCTAAACGATTCACTTCACGATTAACATCCTTTTCAATGCGAGCTAAGCCCACTTCAGGTTCTATATCTAGATAGATTGTCAAACTAGGCATACAGTCTTCTGTTGCAAATCGATTAATTTCAAATACTTTATCAATTCCTAACCCTCTTGCATAACCTTGGTAGGCAAGAGAACTATCAATAAAACGATCACATAATACAAGGTAGTTTCTATCCAAAGCTGGCATAACTTTTTCAACTAAATGCTGTCTACGTGCTGCAGCATATAGTAATGCTTCCGTACGTGCTTCCATCATCGTATACTCTTTTTTATGTAAGATTTCTCGAATCTCTTCTGAAATTGCGATACCCCCTGGTTCTCTTGTTGCTATTACTTTTTGTTCTTTCTTTTCAAAGTACGGTAACAACTTTGTAATTAATGTTGATTTACCTGAACCCTCTGGTCCTTCAATTGTTACAAATAATCCCTTCATCCTAAAACCTACTTTCTTTCTATATCATACATATTCATATGTTTTATATTTCCTTGAAAACGGGCACCTGTTTCTTCTAAATAAGAAATTTGTTCAATGTGCTCTGGGGTAATTTCTTCTCCATACATAAGTAAGGGAATACCCGGTGGATACGGAATAACCATATCCGCTGCAATCATTCCGGCAGCTTCTTGTAAAGATACAACTTTTTTCTTATACTTTTCTAATTGCTTATAAGTAAATGGTAAAGAAGAAAAGCCTCCTTTGTAAGTATACCGAATTGATGGTCTCTTGTCTGTTACCGTATAGTTACGTAATGCCAGCCGTATGACTTCTATCGCTTTTATATACTGCTTATTCACTTGCAATGGCAAAATAAATAGAACATTATATGGATCTGCCATTTCTGCGTACATACCTATCTTTTCAAATATAGATTGTAATTCGTATCCAGAAAGCTCACAGCGCGTTTGTACCGTAACCTTGAGCTCATCTTGCAAAGGATACTGTAAAACAGCGATTTGTGGAATACGCTGTAATTCCTCTCTAAACCTTCTCACAAACCCTACAATTTCATGACAGCCCTTCTCCTTCATATTTGCTAATGCAAAACGAGCTACATCTAGTGAAGCCATAATCGGGTAAGACGGGCTGCTAGATTGTAACATGCTTAAATAGGAAGAAACTTTTTCTTCATTCACTAAATTACTATTGATATGTAGATAAGAACCCATAGTCATAGCAGGTAATGTCTTATGTGCTGAATGTACAACTATATCAGCACCGTATTCTAATGCTGATTTAGGAAATGGCTGCCCTATACAAAAATGCGCTCCATGTGCCTCATCTACTAAAACAGGAATTTTATGTGCGTGTGCACATAAAATACTTTCTTTTAGATCAAGCCCCATACCATAATAATTAGGATGTGTTAAAATCAATGCCTTTGCTTCTGGATATCGTTCAATCGCTCTCTTAATAACCTCATGCTGAACTCCAACTGGCACGCCATACAATTCATCAATCCAAGGCTCTAAAAACACTGGATTCACTCCAGCTAACTTCAAACCATTGATAATAGACTTATGGCAATTTCTTTGCACAAGAACAATATCATGCTCCTCACAACATGATAAAATCATTGCCAAATTTCCAACTGTAGAACCATTAATTAAAAAATAACTCTTTTTTACACGATATACATCAGCCAGCAATTGCTGTGCTTCATCTATACATTCAAACGGACTATGCAAATCATCTAATCCTGTTAATTCTGTTACATCGATAGAAAGTACATCACTAAAACCTGATTGTGCTTGTTCCGGAAAATTCAAACCATTTTTATGTCCTGGAACATGTAAAGATAAAGGTTTTTTATCTTTAAACTGAATTAACGCCTCATATAACGGTATTTGATTTTGATTCATGTTTATCTCTTCCTTACTTTTCATTCTCTACCTATTATACAGAGATATTAAAGCAAAAAAAATAATAGGCATGTGTGCCTATTTATGAATACGATACTTGGATTTTTCGCAGTTGTTGTAAATAGTATATATATTTAGGATCATTCGTTTCGGTTTCTACCATGTCCCGTTCACAATCATCACATATAAAACTCATTTGTACATGTATACCATCATCTTTCCTATTCTCACATACAATGCAAACCTCATGTTTTGTTTTCATATCTTTATCCTAATCATTCCCACCTAACTGAGAACAATATAAGATATTTCCTCCCCTCTATTTTAAATCAAAATATACCTACTCCTATTCCTTAACACTTTTCTGAAAAATATACATCGTTTTGTTATATATATGATATGAATCGCAACTGGGCATTGTGTTTGTCACCTATACAATGAAATAAAACTTTCATTTCGTATAAATGAAAAAAGCACGAGTCAATTGACTCGTGCTTTAATTGCTTGGCGACGTCCTACTCTCACAGGGACAAGGTCCCAACTACCATCGGCGCTAGAGAGCTTAACTTCCGTGTTCGGTATGGGAACGGGTGTGACCTCTCTGCCATCATCACCAAACTATGAAGGCATATTCCTTCAAAACTAGATAACATTTGCTTCATATTATATGGTTAAGTCCTCGATCTATTAGTATTCGTCAGCTCCACATGTCACCATGCTTCCACCTCGAACCTATCAACCTGATCATCTTTCAGGGATCTTACTAACTTACGTTATGGGAAATCTCATCTTGAGGGGGGCTTCATGCTTAGATGCTTTCAGCACTTATCCCTTCCGCACATAGCTACCCA
>NZ_JAHCDO010000055.1:0-18063 GCF_050768835.1 Bacillus pfraonensis
TGTTTCATTTCAACTACTTTCCACTTTATTTCGGCAGGATAATGCGTCTTTTTCCCCATACGAAAAACACCTCCATTAAAATCATAACTGATACTTACGATTTAGAGAGGTGTTTTTTATCGTCTCATTCTCAGGGTTCACTCCAAATTAAAAAGGATAGCGTTCTTTATCAATTTCTCTATTTCAATTACATCTTCAGTCCTCGCTTATAACGACTCGCTTCAAAAATAATGCGCTCTTCATCTAATGTTTTACATTCACCATTCCATACAATATGCTTCCCGTTAATGACAACATCCGATACATCTTTTCCACTTGCTGCATACACAAGGTGTGATAACACTTCTTCTGCTGGCTGTAGATGCGGCTTATTTGATGGATCAATTGTAATAAAGTCAGCACATTTCCCTACTTCAATGGAACCAGTTTGTTTCATTCCAATAACTTCTGCAGCTCTTCTTGTTGCAAGTGAAAGAGCTGTTTCAACTGGTAATGCTGTTGCATCTTTATGAATTCCTTTTTGTAATAAGGTTGCAATGCGAAGTTCTTCAAACATATCTAAATTATTGTTAGATGCAACGCTATCTGTTGCAATGCCAACATTAATTCCCGCTTCCAACATCGACTTGACATCCGCTATACCCGATCCTAATTTTAAGTTGCTATTTGGATTATGAGCCACACGAACATCATGTTCCGCTAAGAAAGCACGCTCATTTTCATTTAACACAACCCCATGCGCAATAACTGTTGGTCTCTTAAATAAGCCACAGCTTGCTACATACTCTACTGGACGTTTTCCATATTGCACTTCAATATCCCGTACTTCACGCTCTGTTTCTGAAAGATGAATGTGGACCATTGTCTGATTTTCCACTGCAATGCGTGCACACTCTTCCAACATTTCTGTAGAGCATGTGTATGGACTATGAGGAGCAACCATCGTTGTTAGCATGCCATCTTCACTGTAATATCGTTTTACATATTTCTCTGCATCTTGAATTGCCTTCTTTTCATCCTCTTTTGTTCCAAAACTGAATAAAGTTCTTGAAATTGCTGCACGCATTCCGCTCTTACGAACTGTTTCCATAATCGCATCTTGATCCACACCAATTGGATTAAACATATCAGAGAATGTTGTCGTCCCGCTTTTTACCATTTCTAATAAACCAAGTTCTGTACTCGCAACGGCAAGTTCTGGAGTAAATTGGCTTTCCAGCGGCCAAATTCTTGTTTCAAGCCAAGGCTGCAGTAACATATCATCGCCAATTCCGCGTAAAAGACTCATCACAACATGTGTATGTGTATTCACAAGTCCTGGCAATAGCCATTTTCCTTTCAGATTTATTACTTCATCTACTTGAGCCTCACTAGAAAATTCACCATTTTTCACTTCTATAATCTTATCATCTTCTACAATGATATATCCGTTTTGTAACACTTCATTCTGTTCATTTAATGTTGCAATCGTAGCGCTTACATAAGCTGTTTTCAAAAGTATTTCCCCTCTCAACTCTATGAAGTACATTCCCTTTAATAAGTTACCACCATTATAGTAACTTATTAAACATTAAGAGTCAAAAGATATTTCACTTCAGACAAATTCTATTGCATAAAGATATGCACTTTCTGTTTTAAAGCATCATATTGCCTGTCATTTGTGTCTGCAAATGCTTCTTCTCTATTAGAAGTAATATCCATATAAGCTATCTCTTCAAAAAATTGTGTTGCTGTAAAATCATATCGCTTTCCATTTATAACATTATAAAAGTGCCAGCCTTCGCCAACTTGCGTCTTCTTTATTTCTCCTCCAAGGAAATCATGTACAACAAGTGCTGTTACACCACATTGCCCTTTTGCTGGATTTTCTATCGTCCATTTGGAGCTTGTATCAAGTGACCAGGATTTCAGTAAAATCTTTTGTATCTGTTCAATTTTTAAACCTTCCATCTCAGCATCTCCTATGTATAATCAGTTTTATACATCATATTGTAAAAGTGGCAAAACTCGCCCTGCAAAAACTGTTGAAGGTGTCTCTCCGATTAATTTTGCTCCCATTTTCATATAATAACCTTTTGCATTAGGATCGCTATCAATTGTAAAACTCTTCATTCCTAATTCAGCTGCTTTTTCTACAACGCCTTTCCATAACACTTTTCCATAGCCTTTTCCCTTATAAGCAGGATGTAAGTATAAAAAATCAAGGGTACCCTCATCTTTACGTAAAAATGCGAAAAAACCAATTTTCACTCCTTCATCTTCTAAAATATATACGTAGTTATTTTTCACATACTCTTCTGTAATTGTTAAATCTTCCTTGCATGCTCGTATAAATTCTTCGCTGTAATCCCAAGTTGCCTTTGATGTTAGTGCTATATGACTTAGTTCATTTGCTTCGTTTAATAACGCTTCTCTCACTAGCAACACTATCTCCCTCTTCTCCTATATAAATTATTTAAACTACTACATTACAATTATTCATCTAAAGTACAATTTTTCCTTTTGAAATGAATACATCACTTACTTTTATGTTTCATTCTCTCCAAGTGCATAGAAAATCAACACAAAAAACTATCACCGAAATTAAATTGTTGAGATTTTTCAATGTTAGTTAATTTGTAATACCAGATTCCCCATATCCAACTATACCGCTATGCAATTATGCATATCATCACATTAAATGCGCTTTTTCTCTTTTATTCGACATTATTCTGTATTACAATTCTGTTAAATTAAAATTTTCAAAACAAAAAGAGGAGAGATAATATGAATAAAAAGAAGAAAATTACTTCAATTAGTATTTCTACTGGTCTTGCTTTATCTATATTCGCTCCATACAGTTTAGCAAATGCACAAACAAATGATCAATTACAAGTCAATATGGAAGATGACACTTACCGAGCAGGAGACTTAACTCTTCCTTCTCAAAAAGCTCCAGAGCATGTAGTAAAAGATGCATTAAAAGTAAAAACAAAACAAGCCTTATCTCCTAAACAAGTAAACAAAGAAGAAAAAGTAGACTTTAAGGTTACCCAAAAACGTCCCTCTTATGACGGCACGACATTAGTACGTATACAGCAAACTTATGAAGGCCGCGAAGTATACGGTTATCAGCTTACAGCACATGTTGATAAAAAGGGTGTAATCAAAAGTATCTCAGGAGATAGCGCTCAAAACTTACAACAACAAGAGAATTTAAAAAATCCTGTTAAACTATCAAATGATGATGCAAAACAGTATATATACAAAAAATATGGAAACGATATCACATTTATTGATGAAGCTGAAAGTAAATTAGTAATTTATGTAGATGAGAATACAAAAATAGCAACAACTGCTTATCAGGTAACATTTAGCGCTGCCACACCACAGTATGTATCTGGAACATACTTAATAGATGCTTTTAATGGTGAAATTTTAAAAGATATGGTACAAGAATCCAATTTAAAAGTAGATAAAAAATTAGTTCAAGTTTTACAAAACGACAAGAAAAAGACTCTTACTTCACTAACAGGAAGAGGTACGGATGATTCTGGAATTACCCGCACTTTTGGGATTTCACAACAAAGTAATGGAAAGTATGCATTAGCGGATTACTCACGTGGAAAAGGCATTGAAACATATGATGTCAATTATAAAGATATTACAACACAAGATTGGGCATATCCTGGTAATCTAGTGACAAGTAATTCTACAACATTTAATGACTCTAAAGCAGTTAGTGCACACTATTTAGCAACAAAAGTATATGACTTTTATAAAGATAAATATAAACGCAATAGCTTTGACAATCTTGGTAAAAAAGTTGTTTCTGTTGTACACGCATGGGATTCTACAGAAACAAATGATCCTAAACAATGGTTTAATGCCTTAAGTTCTAATTCGAGTACAAGTAGCATGCTTGTGTATGGTGACCCTCTTGTAAAAGCATACGATGTTGCAGGGCATGAATTTACCCACTCTGTTACTGCGAGTGAGTCCAAGTTGAAATATGAAGGACAATCAGGCGCTATTAATGAAGCTTTATCAGATATCTTTGGTGTAGCTGTTGAGAAATATGCGAATAATGGAGCATTTAACTGGACAGTAGGCGAGCAATCAGGAGACATATTTAGGGATATGGCAAACCCCTCTTCCCTTTCTACTGGCTTTGGAGCATATCCAGATGATTTTAAAGACTATAAAAACCTCCCTCTAACTAGTGATGGTGATTATGGCGGCGTGCATATTAACTCTAGTATTATTAATAAAGTAGCTTACTTAATTGCAAATGGCGGCACTCATAACAACGTAACAGTTCGAGGCATTGGTGAAGATAAGATGTTTGATATCTTCTATTATGCAAATACAGATGAATTAAATATGTCATCTGATTTTAAAGAATTAAAATCTGCTTGCATCCGTGTTGCGACGAATTTATATGGTGCAAACTCCGCTGAAGTTCAAGCTGTTCAACAAGCCTTTAAAGCAGCTTTAATTGATTAATTATAATATTTTGATTTTTAACAACACATTCATTGAATCACTTGCTCTAACGAGTTTCATTCTAGAAAAAATAAAGAGCTAACAATTGGGGTGCACTTCATAAGGTTGTTGACTTTTCATAAAAACATATTAATCAAATGTTGCTTTTGAATAAAGTTTAATCAAAAGTAGCTTGCAAATCCTTTTTTAGTGGGAATCAAAAAGAAACCATTTTGAAAAAAGAATGATCAAAATGGTTTTCTATCAAACAGATTTAAGTTTTCATTTTATAAAAATGTTTAATCAAACTTACTTGGAATTTTTGGATTGAAGGAATAAAGCATCGCATCTCTTTTTAAAACATCATAACTTTATTTCAAATCCACATAAATTCACCCGTTAGCTTGATAACAAATGATTACAACCCACTATTTCTCCCTTGCACGTAATTTGCATAGTTTTCATCATTTTCATCCCCAATAGTCCAGATAGGGGTTCCGCCACATCGCTATCAAGCTAAGAAAATGCAACTACCCCCAGAACAAGATTTTGTGCTAATTTGTAATAAAAAAGCTCATTTTTTCGTTTTGGGGATACCTTAAAATTTTAAGTTGATGGGCATGGGATCCCGCCCACATTTTAACGAAAATATACGCTAAGCAAATTCCAACATAAAGCGAGCCGAATTTTCTACTCTTAAGAAAAATTTCGGTTCGTTTTATGGTTTCATGACAAGTTGTTTACTGAACAATAAAGTTCTTTATTGGAACAGGCTACTTTCTTCAACAATCGGGCCAGATTGTTGAAGAAGAAATATAATAAAAATGCTTTTGATTGTTTTATTAAACGAATTAAACCGCAAAAAACAAGAAGAATTCCCCCCCCCCTTACTAGTACACTAAATCCTATAAAAGGGGGGGAGATCATGAACAATAAAGCCATTGGATTATTTCAAGGAATTGCGTTATACATTTCAGCTATTCTAGGATCAGGTGTCCTTTTTTTATCGGGGGTAACGGCCTCAATAGCGGGCCCTGCATCTATTGTATCCTGGTTTATCGTTATTATAATTAGTTTTCCGCTTGCTTATTCCTTTGCTAGTTTGGCACGGATATATCCTGATTCCGGTGGAGCAGCAACCTTTGTTAGAAATTCTTTTGGATATCATCTTGGCAATATCGTTGGGTGGTTTTACTTTGTAACAGCAGCAGTTGGTCAAACGATTGTATCTTTAACTGGTGCTTTTTACGTCAGTCAGGCATTTGGATTTTCACATTTTGAAACAATTTTAATTGCCGTCTTTATTTTGGTAATTGCAGGTGTTTCCAATTATTACGGCGTAAATGTTAGTGGTAAAGTTGCATTGATTTTAAGTTCCTTATTACTAATTCTTTTAGCGTCAGCTGTATTTGTGGCGTTTCCAAGAATACAATGGGGAAATTTTACTCCCTTTGTTCCAAATGGATGGTTTTCTGTCGGGAACGCTATAACGGTTATCTTTTGGTCATTTTTCGGTTGGGAGGCGATTTGTAATCTGGCTGAGCACTTTAAAAGGCCAGAAAAAGATATTGTCAAAGGAGCAGTTATTAGTGCAGTTGTCATTGGATTATTATTTTTAGCGCTAAGCCTTGTCACTATTGGAACGGCCACGTATGGCAGTCAAGAAAGCAACCTGTCTCCTATTGGTGTTATAATGGGAGATACAGTAGGCGGAGGTGCCAAAGTCGTTACAGCTGTTTTAGCTTTAATTATTTGTACAGGGACAGCGAATGCTTTTGTAGCCAGCCTAACGCAATTAGGATATTCATTAAGCAGAGATGGTGCTTTCCCAAAATTTTTCTCAAGGCTGCATGCAACTACTCAAATTCCAAGACAGATGGTATTATTTGTTATCTGTTTTTCGGTAGCAGGTGTGTTAGTGACAAAAGCTTTGTCACTAACGTTTGATGATATTTTGTTTATACCGACTTCTCTTGGAATTCTAGTTTATGTTCTTTCAATGGCAGCAGGCGTTAAATTATTTAGGAAGAACACACCGGCATGTTGGGCATCGTTACTCTCTTTCATTTTATGTTTGCTGGTGATTCCATTTTTTCAATTGTATATATTTGTTCCGTTAATTGTCGTGGCTATATATGCGATTTATATGATTTTGAGTAATAAGATTTTCGCCTACAAGGGAGGATTAAAATCTAATGAAGGATCAAAATAACCTTTCCAGAGATACCATGTGGAAAGCAACAGTATCATGTGATTCAGCGTATGACGGGATATTCTTTTACGCAGTCAAGACAACTGGAATTTTCTGCCGGCCTTCTTGCAAGTCTAAGGTTCCTAATTATGAAAATGTATCCTTTTTTTCAAATGCGCACGAAGCTCAAAGGGCAGGCTATCGCCCATGCAAAAGATGCCGATCAGATCTAAATATAAAAATATACGACCCGTTCGAATGCGTTTTGGAAGATACTATGCGATTGATAAAAAATAATTATGTTCAAAACATGTCTTTAAATGAAATTGCATCAAGGGTAGGAGTTAGTCGTTTTCATTTAAATCGGATTTTCAAAGAAAGAACAGGGTATACTCCTCGAATATATTTAGAAAGGATCAGAGTTAAGAAAGCAAAGGAACTTCTCTTGACAACGGTCTTTAATAGTACAGAGATTGGTTATCAAACAGGCTATCAAAGTGTATCTAGCTTTTATAATGCATTTAAAAGAAATACAGGATTTTCACCGAGTCAATTCCGTGCTTTCCATAGTGGAAATACCGTAAACCAAGAACTTGACTGAATTCACGTTCTTTAACAAAAGATAGCATGAATTAACAAGAGTGCTTTGTACTCATCGTATTTTTCGATAAATCATTACTGATTGATTAAAAGTAAACAACTTTGTATTGAACAATAATAAGCCATTTTTTCTCTGTTATAGAATTGTAAGCTTTTTAATTCAATCCTCAACAAACGGGCAGGATTATTGAACAAGTTTTATGAACTTTAGTGGTAGCATCATTAGTGAAATGCTTTATAACAACTAATTAAGGAGGGATAGAATATGAGAAATAACTTTCAAATCGTTGCGTTACAAGAGAAGGAGTTTAATAACCTATTTCTAATGAATGAAGAAGTATTAAAAAGTATCGGGGCAGTCAAAATAATAGCAAATAAAAATCCTGGATATCCTTGCAGGATAAGTTTGAAGGATGCAGAGGTAGGAGAAGAGGTAATTTTACTGAATTACCAATATCATAGTGTTAATTCGCCTTATAAAGCAAGTGGTCCTATATTTATACGAAAGGGAGCAACTACTGCTAAGCTAGATGTAAATGAAATTCCGCATATGTTACATCATAGGTATCTATCTGTACGCGGCTACAATGCTGACTCAATGATTGTAGAAGCAAGGGTTACAGAAGGTGTAAATTTAAGAGAAAATATAGATGAAATTTTTGATAATAAAGAAGTAGAATATATTCACATTCTTAACGCTAAACCAGGATGCTATAACTGCCTTGTTAATAGAGTGTGAAAAAATTGAAAATGCAAACTTCTATTATCCTATAAGGGGTACCACCAATCGCTATCAAGCTAATTCAACAAAATCCCCCCTAAAATGAAAAAATACGCTATTCTTTTTGTAGAATCATAGGAAAGGATGGCGTTTTTGTATGTCTATTTCTGTATCTGATGAATTACAACTATCTGCTCAAGAGATTCAAAGTTTTTTATCTCCAAATACCTTACGGGATCTTGCTAGAGATGTTGGTTTCGTACAACGAACCAGTAAATACCAAGCAAAAGATTTAGTCGCTTTATGTATATGGATGAGTCAAAATATCGCTACAACCTCTTTAGCTCAGTTATCTAGCTGTTTAGAAGCATCCACAGAAGTACTCATCAGTCCGGAAGGACTGAATCAAAGGTTTAATAAATCAGCCGTTCAGTTTTTACAACATATATTGACTAACCTTCTAAATAAAAAATTAACTTCATCTATACCACTTTCTTCTCCATACACCTCTGTTTTCAAGCGTATTCGCATTTTAGATTCCACTGCATTTCAGCTTCCAGATATATTTTCAACCATTTATCCTGGGGCTGGAGGATGTAGCCATACTGCTGGGATGAAAATTCAACTTGAATATGACCTATTAAGCGGACAATTCCTACATATCCATACAGGTCCAGGGAAACAACATGATCGAACCTATGGTTCTCTGTGTGTTCCAACTGTAGCACCAAATGATTTATGTATCCGTGATTTAGGGTATTTTCATTTAAAAGATCTTCAACATATACAAGATAAAAAGGCTTACTATATCTCTCGTATTAAATCCAATACACGTATTTATCAAAAAAATCTCACACCTGATTATTTTCAGGATGGAAGAATCAAGAAAGGTACAGAGTATATACAGATAGATATGGAGGTATTAATGAACTCTCTCCAACCAGGACAAACCTATGAAATATCCGCTGCTTATGTAGGAATGACTGATAAAGTACCAACTCGTGTGATTGTTCATCGACTTACAGATGAACAACAACAAAAACGATTGCAAGATCAAGCAGCCTAATTCAAAAAATGAAACCCGATAGGGTTTATTTCGCATGCAAACCTTTAAATTCTCTAAGCCTGGCTTTTAGAAAAAAGAAATAATCACTACTATACTTGACATTGTATAATCTTAGCTTGATAGCGATGGGGTCCCGCCAACCAAATGACATAAAACCCATGTTAAGACATTTTTTAGAATTGGAAACCTTGATTTTTGTACGCTAAGGATTGTAACTAAAATGAACGATTTTGTTACGCTAGAAACCCTTTTATATCAAGCTTTCTTTCCCTTAGCGTGGGTTTTATGTTAATACGTTGGCTGTACCCCAGATACGACTTATGTTTTATCAAATTTATTGTATTGAAAGGATGGTATCATTAAATCTCATTATTTAAATTAATAATTTCAAAAACTGCCCGTTCAGCTGACTGAAGTGCACCTTCAAGATGTCCACTATGTTGTGAATTTGTCTCTGTACCAGCAAAAATAATTTTCTTTTCCCATACACCTCCTACAGGTGGTTGACCATAGCTTTGATAGTTTTTAAGAGGACTGAAATCTTCCTCAACAGCCGTTTCAGCATCACTAGACCAATCTTTATAAAGAATAGCCTTTACGTTTTTAGCTTCACTTCCAAAGAGCTTAATTAACTGATCAATTACCAATTTTAAAATTTTATCTTGCCCCATTTTTTTACGTGCTTCTGGAGGCATTCCGAAAAAACCAAATAATGCACCAGAGCCTTTATTAGGAGAGGCATCATAAATTTCTTCTAAAGGACCAACTGCACTCAATACATATCCAGAAAGTCCTAATTCTCTCCAAAAGGGACGATCATAGACTGCAACTACCTTGGCCTGTCCCGCCATCCACGTCGGTTTTTTTACAATGTCAGAAATAAGATTTTGGGGGAGGGAAGGCGAAAATTCTATGTGATGCGCCACAAGACGGGGTGGCAATGCCAAAATTACAGCATCTGCATGAATTTTTTTTCTCTTTCCATCAGAAAGCTCTGCTTCAACCGTGATATCACCAGCTTCATTCAACTGAATTTTCTTAACTCGCGTTTCTAGATCAACTATTTCTGAAGGAATAGTCTCTGCTAGAGCATCGATAAGAGACTGTACCCCTCCAATCAATCGGACCCATTTTTCGTCAGAATTTTCTTTCAGAATACAGCGCTCTGGTGGCTTGATTTGGAATCGTTCTAAAAGTATTTCGCCTTTCTTATATTGTTCGAAAGTTTCTAAGTTTAGTTCTTTAACAAGGTTAGCAATATGGCTCTCATACTGTGGCCAAAACCACGTCGGGCCAAGATCAAATTTGCCTAGGTCAGGTCTGTTTGGATCAGAAGTACTCAAAACCCTACCACCAATCCTATCTCTAGCCTCTATAACCTTACATTTAATGCCTTGCTCAGTAAGTAATGATGCAGCTCGTAGGCCACTTAACCCCGCACCAACAACGATTACAGGATTGTTCATATTTTATCCCCCTTCTGACTGTGTTTTAGTTTGAATCAGCATAACACGAACAAAAAAACCATACAATATTAAAATTGTATGGCGAACAATATTAAGAAAACTCGTTTAGTAAACCTTTAAGGATCATTAATCCTTGCTCAAGCTCTTCAAGCGTTTTCGGTGCACAGACAGATAATCTTACAGCTCTTTCTGGAGAACTATTTCCAACTACAAAACGTTCAGCAGCATACACTTGTACTCCTTGCTTTGCAGCTAACGTTTCAAATTCAGCACCTGTAATTTTGCCTGGTAACAATAACCAACGAAAGATGCCTGTTTCAGCACCTAGACACATATAGTCTGCCAAATGACGATTTACGACTTGGTTTCTGCGAATGGTTTGTTCAAGATGACCCTCAATTATGACTTCAAATTGATTCGATACAATCGTACGTGCTGTCAGTTCTGCTAATAACGGTGAAACGGTTATATTTATATTATAAAGTGCCTTTGAAATGGATTCTTTGAATTGACTCGGCACTGCTAAATAGGCTAGTCGTAACCCTGGGGCTAATGTTTTAGATAAACTTGCAATATAGATAACCTGTTCAGGTGCAAATGATGCGACTGCTGGGAGAGGTTTCTTGTTGAGAAGATGGTACGATGCATCCTCAATAATGAACTGGTTATATTTTTCGGCTATTGCTGCAATCATTTTTCGATTCTCAACAGACATAAAGGAAGCTGTCGGATTATGATAATCTGGGATCAAATAAATGCCTTTAATATTATCATTTTTACAGGCATCTTCAAAAGACATTGGACTCATTTCATAGTTCTCTGATTTTATGGGTACTATTTGTACACTAAGCATTGCTGCAACAGTTTTTAAGCCAGGGTATGTATGACTGTCAACACCAATGCGATCTCCAGGCTTACAGAGGCTTGCCAGTGTAGCAGCAATCGCATTTTGACCCCCATTGGCAAATAAAATGTGATCAAATGTTGTTTCAAATCCACTTTTTCGGATTAGCTTTATAGCAGCATCCTTTTGCCAAAGGCTTTCACCTGCACGACCATAACCGAACCACTTATCATAATCTGTCTCTTGTAGCATACTTTTTAGTTGGATTAGCAGTGGCTCATAAGAAGCATTATCTGGTAGTGTTGCTCCCATTTCAATTAAATGCTTCGGCTTTGTATCTTCAAGTAAATACGCATTCGATAACGCATCATACGATACAAATGTACCACTTCCAACTGATGCACTTAACAATCCCTTTAACTCGCAGACTTTAAAAGCCTTTGAAATGGTACTCAGATTTAAATCCAAATAATCAGCCAGTTCTCGCTGTGGAGGAAGTTTTGTTCCAGGTAATAAAACTCCGTTTAATATATCCTGTTCCAATTGCCTTGCGAGTGCCTTATAAATAGGCTTTTTATTTTTATCAAATGCTGGCTTCCAACTCATCGGATAGTTTTCAAAAGAATTAATCGGCATCATAAACATCCTTTTTCACACAATTATATGATTGTGCCTTTTTTACCAATTATAACTTTTGTTATTGATTTTGAATAAAGTTTAATCAAACTTACTTAGAATTTATGAATACCAAGACCTATTTTTACACGTATCTCGGCTGTACCCTTTTTCAGTCTACAACTATTTTTTAATAGTCTAATACTTTTTTCTATGGTCTAAAAAAATTTTTTTAATGAAACATCAATGTTATAAACTACTTTTTAATCAAACTTTATTCAAAACCAACACCTTATGTAACTAAACTAATAAGTAAAAGGAATGCCACATATTAGTTGTGTATAATATGTGGCATTCCTTTTTTATATGATTTTTTATAATTTAGGTCTTGATAAATATATAAGTGAGGTTTCTTTTTATATAATATGTTCATCTAACCACGAAATCAAATCTTGGAATACTTCATCCCTATTTACTTCATGGAACATTTCGTGCCTTCCATTTTCATATAGACGAAGTGTTACATCTTTCACACCACAATTTTTATACATATTATATACTTCTTTTACACCTTTTCCCATGTCACCTACTGGATCACGATCTCCAGAAAAAATATGTATCGGAAGGTCTTTCGGCGTTTTCTCATATTCCTCTAGTTTATTCACTTCAAGCACACCGTTAAATAATTCACGGTAAAAACTTGTTGAACAAATAAAACCACATAACGGATCTTCTATGTATCTATCAACTTGACTTGTATCTGAAGAAAGCCAATCAAACTTTGTCCGATTGGGTTTAAAGTTCGAATTAAAATTCCCAAATGATAAAAAGTTCAACATTGGGCTTTTTGTTTTTGCACCGCGAAGCTTCATTTCAATTGTTGCCACTTTATGGCCTATTACACCTAAAAGTCCAGGATTTCCACCCGTCCCAGAAATAAGGAATCCATCATATAGTTCACCACGAAGTTGCACAGCACGTCTTGATAAGAAAGAGCCCATACTGTGCCCTAATAAAAAGAGCGGGCAAGTATGTTCATTACGAATCAATTCCGATACAAAGACTATGTCAGTAACAGCCTGATTCCAGCCAACATTTGGTTCGAAATGACCGTAATCCGCTTCTTGTTTTGCTGTTTTCCCATGCCCCCGATGATCATGAGCATACACACCATACCCAGCTTTCAATAAGGCATCAATGTATTCTGTATATACACCAGCATGTTCTGTCATGCCATGTGCAATCTGTACAATTCCACGAGGTTCACTTTCCGGCAGCCACTTGCGTAAGTAAATTTCTGATCCATCCAATACCGTAACAAAGCTTTCCTGTATGTTCATTTTGACGGCCCCCAATCTATATAATCTATTAAGAACAATAATAATCTATATCTCTAGAAATGAATCACTATTCATTCTTCTTACTATGTATTATATGCAATTGTTTTCGTTATGACAAACACTGTATTTTCTAAACAAATCCTTAACCTACTGCCTTGACGAATATAAAAATAAAATCATATAGTTACTTACATAAAGTAACTATATGATTTTAGGAGGTAGCAATTATGATACCGTCATTATTTTTAGCACACGGCTCATCCATGCTTGCTATTCAAGATACAGATTATACACGTTTCCTTAAAACCCTTGGAGAAACATATAAACCAAAAGCAATTGTTATTTTTACAGCTCACTGGGAAAATGAAGTATTAACTATCTCATCTTCAGATAATGAATATGAAACAATTTATGATTTCGGCGGATTCCCTCCCGAAACGGATATATCTCCGTAAACTTTTATGTACATAAATAGGACGCTCACGATAAAATGTGTACATGTTGATTTGAAATAAAGTCGTACCGGTTTGAAGAAAGTTGCACCGTTTATAAAAAAGTTACGATGATTTAAAAAAAGTTTAACCGTTTTATAGGAAGATTTTTCAAGAAAACATTGTTGTTGCAAGGTTTATAAAAACTGTTGATCGAACTTTCTTATAAAATTTGTATACGGGGTAGCACCACATTGCTATCAAGCTAAGCCCATACAACGTTAATTATAGTAGAGGTTGTTTCTTTTTTCTAAAAGCTACGTGTAGGGAATTTAAAGATTTGCATACGAAATAAACCCTAACGGGTTTCATTTTTTTGATTTAAGCCGCTTGATTATCCAACATGGTACAATTGTAAAAGACACCTAATATATCAAAGACTGTTTTCTTCTCATATCGATGAGATTTTCTCCCGTTTTGCTGTAGGAGGTTGAACAGGCGAATTAGAATCTTTGATAGCTCTTGGGTGTCTTTTTGTATAGCTTGGAAAAGAAGAAGAAAGTAATCTTTAATCATATATATGGCCTTATATTCACTCAGTTCTCGTTTCTTTTTCATAAGAAGCAATTGCTGCATTTGAAACATGATAGAAGAACAGAGTAGAATTGCAATCAGTTGCCCATACAAATGGCACTCCAATCGTTCTCGTTTGATCTTTTTACAATGATGAATATGAAGGAATTGTCCACTTAATAAATCATACTCAAGCTGAATCTTCATCCCCGCTGTATGACTGCATCCTCCTGCACCCGGATAAACGGATGAAAAGAGATCTGGGAGTTGAAATGCAGTTGAATCTAAAATACGGATACGCTTGAAAACAGAAGTAAATGGAGAAGAAATCGGCATAGATGAGGCCAGTTTTTGGTTTAGTAGTTCAGCTAGTATGTGTTGTAAAAATTGGACGGCTGCTTGATTAAATCGTTGATTCAGTCCTTCAGGACTGATGAGTACTTCTGTTGATGCTTCTAAACAGCTAGATAACTGAGTTAAAGACGTCGTAGCGATATTTTGGTTCATCCATACACATAAAGCGACTAAATCTTTTGCTTGGTACTTACTGGTTCTTTGCACAAAACCAACATCCCTAGCAAGATCTCGTAAGATATTGGGGGATAAAAAGCTTTGAATTTCTTGAGCAAATAGTTGTAATTCATCAGATACAGAAATAGACATACAAAAACGCCATCCTTTCCTATGATTCTACAGAAAGAATAGCGTATTTTGTGACTTAACTCATAAAATTGCATACCAATAACCCATAAATTTGCAGAGAGTTTATTTTGTAATCATTCATTTTTTGGTTTTTATGATAAAATTTACATATATAAGGAAGGTGGAAGACTATGAGAAAATTTTCTCGAACAGGAAAAATATTATTAGGTTTTGGAGCGATTCAAGTGTTTTGGGGACTTGTAATGCTTAGAATTAATTTATTTGAGCATACAAGTGAAGTGGTAAAATATGGTATTCTAATTACTGGAATGGTTTGTTGCATTGCATCTAACTTTTTTAAAGAACCTAAGAGTTATACTAATAAGTGAGTTAATGTTAACTTAGAGGAAGCATAAACCTGCATTTTATGCAAAGTTATGCTTCCTGTTATATATTTTTTCATTTTAAGGGGGATTTTGTTTTGTTAGCTTGATAGGCATGGGGTCCCACCCACATTTTAACGAAAACATATGCTAAGCAAATTTCGACCGTGAAGAGCAGCTGAGGAAGCTATAAAACGTCTAACCAAGAGCTCTAAAGCAATTAACTTCAATAGTGTGGCAGAAGAAGCCGGAGTGAGTAAAGCCACACTGTATAACCATACAGAGCTCAAAGAACACATCAATTTCTTGCGAAATCAACAAGAAAAAGCATTTGTGGACTCTAGGATTAAACGGGACGAGAACAATCAAAATGCCGTCATCGCTTCTCTTAAAAGAAGAATTGAAAAGTTAGAGAAAAAGAATAAAGAGCTTGAAGAAGAAAATAAGCAATTGCGTGAAAAAGAAAATGAAAAGCTTACTGATTACTTCATGAAGTTATAAAATTAGGACCGTACATATTAGACATATCTAAAATGTACGGTCCTTTTGTTTACTAGTGGTTCACTTATCTAACCTAAAGATAAGTATGTGGTCCTTTTACAATTTGAATTTCTTTTTAAGCTTCTTATATTTTCTATATGAACGTCTAACAATGTTTAACATGAAATACGGTATTTTAACAGGGAAAGGCAATTTATAAATGAAAGGCAAGTAAAATGTAAAATATGCCTTTTCTAGGTCTCTCCACTTACTATCTTCTTTTGTTTTTAGGAAATCAGATACATCGACTACATATCCCCTTCCGTTTTCCATCATCACATTTTTCCCATGAACATCACAAGGAGTTAATCCTTGTTCCCTTGCATACTCTAAAGCTTCATTGATATCAAGGATTACCTGCTTAGGAATTTTAATCCCCTTATGAATAGCATCGTATAAGGTAATTTCTTTTAAACGTTTCAATACTATGAAATTTTCTCCTTTATATATAAGCTTCGAATAAGAAGGATGATTTCCGATTCTTCGGTATACTTCTGACTCTTTTTCAATTCCTTCTCCTTCTCGCGCGTAAACTTTCACTACCCAATCTTTGTATTCTTTGTGCATAAATACTGCGGCATAATTACCTGTCCCTAAACACTTCCAAAGTCTAGGAATATCTTTAACTACTACAGGCTCGAACTCATCCTCACTTCTTATGCTTACCTCTTTTAATAATTCGTTCTTTATCAATCCCACAAAACTATTTATACTCATCGTTTCCACTCCGGTTTTGCTAAAAGGGGCCCACCCACATTTTAAAGAATGTTGGTGCTACCTCAATTACTATCTTAACAAATTAAAATTTTGTCTCTCTATTCTTTCATTCTTTCCTCATACTGTTTAGCAAGCTTATAAAAAGAAGAACGTTTAATGCCATACTTTTTCATGGCTCCTACTGCTGTAATTGAACCAGATTTCCATTCCTTGTAAGCATCCGTAAATTCTTCTGTTATTTCAACAGGCGGACGTCCTAAACGCCTACCTTGTTTTCTGGCAAGAGCAATTCCTTCAGCTTGACGTTGTTTAATATCAATTCGCTCTTTTTCTGCAAAGGCAGATAATATTGTCAGTGTTGCTTTTTGAATTGCGCTCTGAATAACATCATTTGTACTTTCTCCAGTGTAATTGACGTTAATGTATGGTTCCTTTATAAATTGTAAATTTACTTTATGTTTTTCGTAATATTTAAATTCTTCTAATGTATCATTCATATTTCTTCCAAGTCTTGTCAAGGAATCAAACACAATGGTATCTCCTGTACGAACAAGACGTTTTAGCATTTGATAATTCTCTCGCTCCATATTTTTTCCAGATTCTTTATCTATGAAAATATCCCGTTCTTCTATCCCTAAATTCTTCATATTCTGAATTTTCCGTTCTTTGTTTTGATCTTTACTCGAAACTCGCACATATCCAAATTTTTTATATTTCATATGCTACACCTCATTGATAATTATAGCAATTATGTCTGTAAAGGTATATAAAATAAACGGATGTCTGTAAAATAAGAAACGGATATTTATAGACGTGATTTTTTATAGTTTCCTATGTATCTGTAAAGGTATACCTTTATAAACTGTTGTTTACTTTTCCTATTGGCAAAAGAAATATTCCAGTACCAAATAACCCTTATTTACCGGGAAAATTGCCTTAACGTACAGCAAACACCTTAAAATGTGTCCAAATTGTAACATAACGTTCAATTTTCTTTTTTTGATATAGTGAGGCCTAAAAGGTGTAGCACCAGTTTACGTATAAAGCAAGTGTGCAGAGATAATAAAGTTGTTTAATTTACAATAAAGTCATTTAAAAAATAATATAATTGTTTAAAAATCCTTCTTCCACTAACGGAGTAGATTAGCTCAATAAGGAATCAAAATAAGAACTTGTAGCTTCTGAAGAAATGGAAAAAAAGAAAGATTTTAAATACAAAGTAGACTCTGTTATACAGAGGTAGAGAGATATTATAATTCATTTGTGATAAATTAGGAATAGTTTGATTTGTTTAAAACTGAGTAGAGGATTATAAAGTGTGTGCGTTTTTTTGCCAAGTCCTATATGTCTTATTCTATGGAGGAAATATGCTTAAAGATAATTTTAAAATTAGTAATATTCCCACGGTTTTATGGGGAGATAAGAGTGAAAAAATTTTTATTGCAGTACATGGAAATATGTCAAATAAGG